>JALUVB010000156.1 GCA_027021085.1 bacterium | reverse complement strand
TACCAGGAGAAATTTCCTGCGGTAAGGAAGAAGGCATCTTTCTGCCGGGAAAACTGCCATTTCCTGATTAACTGCTATTTCCCACTGCACTGGAAGAGGTGGAACGAGGTGGTGAAAGACATGGTCAAGGAAGAGGAAGAGGTTGATTATAAGCCGGGCAGAGTTATTCTACCGCCGGAAATAAGAGAGGTGAGTTCCACTGGTATCAAGGATTATCCGGACCTGATAAAGTACGAGGAGTATAAACACCTGGATGTAATCGGAAAATACGAAGACCCGGAAGAGCGGAGATTACCTTCTTCTCTTTCCCTGGATGTGCCCTGTATCTATCTCTGCGGAGATACCTCTGAAGTGCACCGCTGGGGGGTAGAGCTGGATGAGAACGATTTTTTCAAGCAGGTGGATAAGTTGAAACAACTTGCCTCCCGGAAAGCCACTTATCATACCTTGGTGGGAGTGAGGAGAACCAATTTCCACCGCCTGCACAAGATATACGAGCTTATAGAAAAAGCAAGGGGCAGTAAAAAATCTGTCTTACCCGCGTTTGCCATTAAGCCTATAGGAGGGATAAAGGAAAGATTCTACAAATATCTGGGGGAAATAAACGAAAAGGTCAAGAAGGAGGGGATAGAGTTCAGAATAGTGGACAGCCGCTTGGAGGAGCTGTTGACCGTGATGGAAGAGTGCCAGGCGCGGGAAGATTTCCGGGAGAAAGATTTTCTGCTGGCGCTTGGACCAGTATGCAAAGACGTTTTTACCGGCCCCAGGTATATACTCTTTGATTTAGCCGGCCGATGTAATCTGGATTGTGTATACTGCAGGAGATTTTCCCCCTGGAATAAGAAGTACTGGGAGGGAAAGCATCCGGAACTCTTTGGCTTCCTGGACTTCGCCAGCGTGAAAAATGTGCTCTCCGAGGCAAAGGAGATGGACCTGGAAGCAGTGCTCCTGGTGGGTGGAGGAGAGCCCACGCTGCATCCCGAGTTTCTCAAGATAATCAGCCTGATAAAAGAGATGGGGCTTAAATTTAATTTTTCTACCAACGGGGTGTTGTTAGACTTGTATAACAAGCACCTCATAGAAGGCGCCTGTACCAGTGTTACCGTGAGCCTGTCTTTTGCCTCGGAGGAGTCTTTCCGGATGATTCGCCCCGCTATAAATCCCTCGCTTTTGAGAAGGATAGAGAAGAACGTGCAGGCACTAAGAGAGCTTAAGAGAGCCCATAACCTATCTCTTCCCCAGATAGTAGCTCTGTATGCAATATGCAAGTACAATTACCGGGAAATTATCAACATGGCACTGCATGCCAGGATGTTAGGAGCAGATTCGGTATGGTATCAATTGGTGCACCTGGAAGATTTCAGCCGGGATAAACTTTACCTGACCAAGGAAGAAATGAGTGAAGTGAAGCGTTTGCTGAAGAAGGCAAAAGTATTATGCAAAAGCATAGGCCTGGGGTTTCACTCTTTTATTGAATTTGAACTGGAACATTACAACGAGGAAAAGGGCGACTGGTCCAGGGAGGGATTGCTCCACCAGGGATGCTTTGTAGGCTGGCATTTTGCCTTTGTTCATTTAAGGAGGGAGGTATTCATGTGCTGCGGGGCAAAAACCGTGGGAATCCTGGATAAAGACGGCAAGGGATTGAAGGACCTGTGGTTTTCTGATACTTACAGAAGGTACAGAAACGACGGACTTATCATGCACAGGGAAAATCCCCTGACCCTATACGGGAATCCCCTCTATGAGGCATACTGTGATTCCTGCGATAACCATGACCAGAACATGATGATGATAGAACTGCTCAAGAGGTATAACCTGTTTGATTTCGTGGAGAGAAAGATGAGAGGCAGAATTTCCTGAAAATGCGAAGCTCCGAAGATATATCCGCATTTGCCCCGGGAGATAATATCACCCAGGGAAATGACGGGATGGAAACTGTCTTACTACTGCCAGAGGGGCCATCCAGGAAGACGAGCCCTGGAAGACTTTACAAAACCAATATAATATATTATATTATAGGCGGAGGTGAGAGAAATGAATATATCAATCTATATAAAAGAACCTCTTCTGAATAAAGTGCGAGAGAAAGCCCGCAGAAAAGGGATGAGTCTATCCAAATTTATAGAGAAGACACTGGAGAAAGTGATTTCTGAGCCAGTACCTTCCCTTCCGGTAGATACTCTCTCCAGGCTAAAGGGAATCGTGGGATGGGGAGGAGATGCCGTTAAAGACAGCGAGGAGTACTATGAATGAGAAAACCATACTGGATGCTAATATTTTAGTAGGTTATTTTGATAAAGATGACCTCTGGCATTCCAAGGCAGTGCAATTGATGGAAAGAAAGGGCATTGAAGGCATAATTCTGGATTGTGTCCTCAACGAAGTATTTTCAGTATTATGCAGGAGAGCCGTAGAAAGAGGAAAAGGCGAGCAGATTAACCAGGTAATAGATGCTATCTGCAAGGCAATACCCCCGGAGATAATTATATGGACATATCCCAATATAATCAATTACTATAAGAACATCCTCCTGCTTATGAAAGAGCATGAAGGTAAACTTAATTTTCACGACTGCTTGATTGCTCTGGTGGCCAGGGAGAAAAACATAAAGAGAATAATGAGTTTTGACAGGGATTTCGACAGGATAACATGGTTAGAAAGAACAGGCGGGTAGAGAGAAGAGAGGGGAAAACAGGCCCATTCCTTTTAAGTTCTCAGAGAAGGAGAGAATAACATTGAAAAATCCGGAAATTCTCCTGGTTATTCTTCCTTCCTGGGGAGTGGAGACTCCTCCCCTCTCATTGGCCTCTATCAGCAGTTTCCTGCAGAGCAGGGAAGTTGCAGTAAAAGTACTGGATTTAAACGTAGAGTTATACCACAGGGTTACGCCGGAAAAAAGAAAGCTGTGGGAGATGGATTACGCGCATTTATGGTGGGAGACGGATTCATTCTACCGCCAGATAAAACCCCTGCTGGAGCACGAAATAGAATGGGCAGCGGAGAGGATTATGAGAGAGGATATAGACAAGGTGGGGTTTTCGCTTTATGCACCGAACCGCCTCTTCAGCCGGGAAGTGGCCAGAATAATAAAGGAGAGGAGCAAGAAAATACTAATTGCCGGAGGAAGAGGAGTATACGACGTGCTGGAGCGAAGAAACTTCCCGCCCGGCCTGATAGATTATTTCGTGGTAGGCGAGGGAGAAGAAGCACTCTACAAATTTTTAAAAGGTGAGGAGGAAGTAGAAGGGATTATAAGCGACCCGGAAGAGGTGGTAAAACCAGTATTCTTAAAAGACCTGCAGGATTTACCTCTTCTCACCTACCAGGAGTTTGACCTGGCAAAATACCGGGATAATGCTGTATGCCTGTTAATGAACCGGGGTTGTATATTCAAATGTGCATTTTGCAACGACTGGCGATACATAGGGAAATTGAGAACCCGCCAGGCAAAGAAGATATACGAGGAGATTGAGTATCATCAGCGAAAAAACAATATTAAAAAATTCTATTTCAATGACCAGGCAATAAATGCAAACCCCGCAGAACTTAACCGCTTATGCGATTTACTGATAGAGGCTCCTTTCAAAGTGGAATGGATTGCCTTAGCTATTCCCTGGAAATTTTTAACCTACGATTTGCTCTGCAAGATGAGGCAGGCGGGTTGTATCACCTTGAATTACGGCATAGAGTCAGGTTCCAACCGGGTGCTACAGCTGATGCAGAAAAAATTTACCGCGGAAGAGGCGGGAAAAGTGCTGGAGGATACCCGGAAGGCAGGAATCAATACCCAGGTAAACTTCATAGTGGGATTTCCGGGTGAAAGCGAAGAAGATTTCACAAAAACCGCAGAATTCATAGAGAGAAACTTAGAAAACATAAGCGGAATTACCAATCTTAATATGTGCAATGCCACATTGGGCTCGGATTTGCTGGTAAACCGGGAGAGATACAGCATTTTACTGCCAGAGGATACGGGCAAAATAGATACTCACTGGTTTACGGAAAACAGGGATAATACTCCCCGCATAAGGCTGGAACGCATTAAGAAGCTGATTAAAAAGGCAAAAAGCCATAAGCTGCACATTTTCACCACAAACCTGCCCCGCACCCTGCAGGCTGACACCTTCTCCCGTAGCCAGGGAAAAGAGAGGGTTCTCCTGTTAATGTGTCCCATGTGGGATGTTTCTATCCCTCCCTTAGGGGTAGGCTACCTTTCCGCCTACCTGAACAGCAAAGGCATACCCGTGGATGTGCTGGATATAAACGTGGAAACTTATGTGCATAGTGATTCTAAAAGGAAGAATCTCTGGAAAATGGAAAACTATAACCTCTGGGCCTGGGAGGACCTTTTCAAAGAAACAAGAAAATATTTTGCAGAAGATATAGAGCATTATGCAGATAAAATTATAGAGAAAGGATACAGGGTAATAGGTTTTTCCCTCTACGGGGCAAATATCCTGTTTTCCGCAGAGCTGGCGAAGAGGCTGAAGCAGAAGAAACCCGATTTATTCATCATCTTTGGCGGCCCCTCCTGTTCATTCCTCTATAACGATGCTGTCATGCCTTTAAGATTCATGATTTCTTTTAAGTCGTCTGATTATTTTGCCGAGCCCGGCGTGGTAGATGCCTTTGTGATAGGTGAAGGGGAAGAAACGACCTGCCAGCTAATAAATTCCTTGCTCTCAGGCAATATGCATCCCCTGCCGGGAGCAATAATTTACCTTAACGGTAAATACACTGCTCCTTCTCACCCTTCCTTAATAAAGAACCTGGATGAGATTCCCTTCCCTGCCTGGGAGAAATTTCCCCTGCATCTTTATCCCTCCCGGAATACCCTGCCTATCCTGTTCAGCCGGGGATGTGTGAACAAATGCACATTTTGCAACGACTGGAAAATATGGCAGGGCAAATACCGGTATCGACCTGCTTATAATATCTTCCGGGAGATGAAAACCATGCATGAGAAATTCAATACAGAGATATTCCAGTGCAACGATTTGATGTTCAACGGAAGCCTCAAGAGGCTGGAAGAGTTGTCAGAATACCTCATCAATGCTAACCTAAATATTCAGTGGAATGCCCAGGGCACTATCCGCAGGGAAATGAGCCCCTCTCTTCTGCAAAAACTGAGGGAAAGCGGGCTTAACTGGATTACCTACGGAGTGGAAAGCCTCTCCGAGAACGTGTTGAAAAAGATGAAAAAGAAATATTCTTTTGCCGAAATCAAGGAGGTTCTGCGAAATACCAAGAAAGCAGGTATCGGCACTTCCATTAACCTCATTGTGGGATTCCCGGGAGAAAGGGAGGAAGATTTTTCCCTTACCAGGAAAAGACTCGCCTCAATAAAGGAATACGTGGACGAGATATCCAGCCTGAACCCCTGCTATGTAAACGCAGATATAGAGCTGGAGAAATCGCCGGAGAAGTTCTCTATAAAACTGCCCAAAGGTAACTGGTGCTACTACTGGGAAAGTCTGGAAGGAGACAATACCTACGAAATCCGGAAGAGAAGAACCAGGGAATTACTGGAGCTGGCTCAGGACCTGGGGATAAACGTTCGCTTCGCCGGAATATACGATGAGGGCAAGGCAGGATTTGAGAGAAAGGCTGCTCTAAAATGTGAAGTCGGTAAGAAAACTTCCTGCCGGGGAGAAGCAGGCAAGCTGGATATTCTCCTGATCAATCCTCCTCCCTGGGGAGTGGAAAACCCCCCGCTTTCCCTGGCCTTTCTTTCCCGTTATGCCCGCGAGAAAGGCTTTTCTGTGGAAAGCATGGACCTCAACCTTAAATTCTACAAAAAAGTAAGCCAGGAGTGGAAACTCCTCTGGCACGTAGAAAACAAAAACTTCTGGGCAAGGGATGAAACCTACCCGCTGGTAGAAAGCATCGTAGAAGAATTACTGGATAAAAGCGCGGAAGACATACTGCGCAAAAACCCGTCTCTTTTAGGAATTTCCGTAGTGGACGGGAAAGAGAGGATAACCATCTCCCTGATTAAAAGATTGCGGGAAAAGGGCGCCCGCTTTCCCATAATCCTGGGAGGCCCCTCTGCCTCCACTTCCCAGGCAAGGCAGATATTCGTAGACAGGATAGGAGAGGAAATCCTATGCTACGTGGTGGGAGAAGGAGAGGAAACCCTGGTAGAAATTGCCGGCAGGATTAAGGAAGGCAGGGAAATTGACGGAGTAAGGGGAGCGGCTGTTTACCATGCCGGGAAATGCTTCTACCTGCCACGCCCTCCCATAATGCCTCTTGATTCCATCCCCTACCCTGACTACCACGGCTTCAGGATAGAGCAATATCCGGGAGACGAATTATTCCTGGAATGGAGCAGGGGATGCATCGGGAAATGTGCTTTCTGCAAGAATCCCCGCCTGGTAAAACAGTACCGCTACCATGATTCTCCCTGGGTAGTGGAAGGAATTGAAGATTACTGTAAAAGGCTCGGGGTGAAAAAATTTACCGTGGTAGACCCTCTCCTCAACGGATACCTGCCCCAGGTAGAGGGGATATGCGACCTTATTCTCAAGAAGGGATTCCGGGTAGAGTGGAGCGGACAGATTGCCCCGCGCCGGGATATGAGCCGGGAATTACTCGTAAAGATGAAAAAAGCAGGCTGCTACAAACTCCAGATTGGGGTGGAGAGCGGGTCAAGCAAAGTGCTCAAAAGAATGAAGAAGTTCTACACGGCAGAAGACGCAGAACAAGTAATCCGCTGGGCAAAAGAAGCAGGCATGAGAGTGGAAACCTTTATCATAGTAGGTTTTCCGGGAGAAGGAGAAAAGGAGTTCTACCAGACCTATGACTTCATAGAAAGGAACGCGGATTATATAGACAAAATAAAGTCAATAAATACGCTTCACCTGATAGAAGATACCGATGTTTACACCCACCACCGGGACTACGGGATAAATCTGCCGGAAGACAACTGGCATTATATGTGGTGGACAGAAGATGGGAACGACTACCAGACCAGAAAAAGAAGGGGAGAGACACTCCTCCGCCTGGCCTGGGACCTGGGGATACCGGTGCAGGAAACAAACTTCAGAGAGGGGAAAGAACACAGGGTAAGCAACCTTTCAGAACTCAGGAAAGCGGTAAATTCCCTGCAGAAACTTACCCCGCCGGTAAAAGAAGTGGTAAAAGTGGTAGAGGTAGAAGACAAGAAGATAATAAACGCATTGGAAGAAGAGAAAAACAGGCTGAGAGAGGAGCTGGACAGCATCCTGCAGAGCAGGGGATGGAGACTTTTAAAACGTATAGTAAGATTTAAAAGGGGGCTACGCCTTTCCCTACGAAGAATCCTCCTCCTGCCCAGGCTGTCCCTGCTTCTCCTGCTTACCTTCTGCGTGGAAAGTTATCTAATATTAAAGAAACGATTAAAAAATATCACTGTTTTTCCCGAATGACCCCCTCGCGGGGTTAGGTTTTAGACCTTTTAGACTATAGACTATAGACTGTAGACCGGAGATAGTGAGCAGTAAACAGTAAGCAGTGAATAGATGGGCGGTACCCTGGTATCCTGGTAATCCTGGTATCTTGGGAGAGGTTCTAAGGGATGTTAGGATTTGCATGAATGGCAA
>JALUVB010000155.1 GCA_027021085.1 bacterium | reverse complement strand
AGTAGCGGGGGGATGGATTCCCGCTTCCGCGGGAATGACAAGAGGGGAACAGAAATGAGGAAAAAGAAGTCAGAAAGGACAAAACCAGCTCGCATGTCATGCCCGCCTGCTCTCCCTGACCCACGGGAGGGCAGGAATCTATTCCTCCTCGCTACCCGCTACTAAATTCATCATTAAGATATCTTTACTCATTCAAAAGAGTCGTACATGGCGTTAGAGTTTAGGCCGGGAATAGGGGGTGGGGATTTATCCAGCCTGCTTTGCGAGGAGCAGGGAAGAGAAGATTTTATATCCGGGGCCGGGAGAGCGCATGCGGGATATATCTCCCCAGCACTCGCGCTTCTTCTCTGCATAGGGAGAATCCAGGTCATCTGGAATCTGCCGCAGCCAGGCGGCTCTTTCCGGGTGAGGCATAAGGGCAAACACGTTTCCCGCCAGGTTGCAAACGCCGGCTATATTGTAAAGGGAACCGTTGGGATTCACCGGGAAATCCTCGCTTATCTCTCCCTCCGGGGTGCAGTAGCGTAAAACTATCTGTTCGTTTTCAATCAGCTTATCCAGGAGATTCTTATCCCGGGTAGTAAACCTTCCTTCTGCATGGGCAATAGGCAGTGGAATAACCTCCCCTCTTTCGAGGTTTTGCGTGGCAAGGCACTTACCGCTTTCCACCTCGCATCTCACAAACACCCAGTTGCAATAATACCCTGACCTACCCCCTCCCATATTTGGCGCCAGAGCCATCTCCACTTCCCCCCAGGAAATTCCGGGTATCATCCCTGCTTCAATTAACACCTGGGCACCGTTGCAGATACCAATAACAGGCTTCCCTTTCTCAGACTCCCGGATAATACTTTTCACAATAGGCTTCTTGGCCGCAATTGCTCCTGCCCTTACCCTATCCTGGTAGGAGAATCCGCCGGCCAGCACGTAACCATCAAATTCCTTCAGCTCTTCCGGGTTCCTGTTCCAGCGAAATATCTCTGTTTCTATACCACAGGACCTTACTGCCCAGGCAGTCTCGTATTCGCAATTACTGCCCGGATACTGAATAACCGCAATCTTCATATCCTATATTTTAACTTAAATACCAAGTTTTTCCAAAAAAACTTATCCGGCGTTCTGCTTTTGTATTGCGGGGCGGAGTGGTATAATGGCACTACACAGGCTTGCAGGTAAAAGGAAGGACAGCCTGTATCCACATCCGGAGAAGCTTATTCCTGTACTTGGGGAAGAGGCAGATGGCCGGGAGAAGAGCCTGTATGAGTGGAAACCAGCTGATATTTTTCCGGGATTAACTTATGGCTGAAACAGGTTCAAAAGTGAAATCGCTTGGATTGCTCGAAGTCATAGCCATCGGTATTGGAGGAATGGTAGGGGGAGGCATCTTTGCCGTGCTTGGCCTGGCAGCAAGTTCCGCGCATGGAGGAACTCCTGTTGCCTTCATGCTGGCCGGAATAGTGGCTTTACTCACTTCTTATTCCTATGCAAAACTTTCCACTGCCTATCCTTCCCGGGGAGGTACGGTAGAATTCCTGGGACAGGCATTCGGAACAGGATTATTCACAGGAGGTATGAATGTTTTGCTACTGCTGAGTTACGTGGTGATGCTTTCCCTGTATTCTTACGCTTTTGGAAGTTACGGGGCCACTTTTCTGGCAAAAAATATGCAGGTTATAGGAAAGCATCTCTTAATCAGCGGGGTTATCGTTTTCTTCACTCTGCTCAACATAATAGGCGCAAAAGCCGTGGGGAAAGCGGAGAAATGGATAGTTCTCCTGAAACTCTCTATACTAATTTTCTTTATCTTCGTGGGTTTCAAAAGTATCAATACTGCTTACCTTTCCCCGGCTACCTGGACCAGCCCGGCAAAGTTGATTGCAGGAGGCATGATTATTTTCTTAGCTTACGAGGGATTTGAGCTCATAGCCAATACGGCGGAAGACATAAAAAACCCCAATAAAAATCTTCCCCTTGCCTATTATATCTCCATAATCTTTGTTATTCTCCTTTATGTAATGGTATCCCTGGTAGCAGTGGGGAATCTCCCCATAGCTAAACTGGTGGTAGCCAAGGACTACGCCCTTGCCGAGGCGGCTAAACCTTTCCTGGGGCAGGCTGGTTTTATTCTGATTGCCTTTGCAGCCCTTCTTTCCACCAGCTCTGCCGTAAATGCCACGCTATACGGATCCACCCGGATAAGCTACATAATTGCAAAAGAGGGCGAATTACCAAGATTTTTGGAGGATAAAATCTGGAACAGGCCCATAGAAGGGCTGCTTATTACCAGTTTGCTTACCCTGCTGATTGCCAATCTCTTTGACCTTTCCAGCATCTCGCTGATGGGGAGCGCCGGTTTCCTGATTGTTTTTGCCATGGTAAATACCGCAAACTTTAAACTCCACAAAAAAACAAAAAGCAATAAATGGATTTCCCTGCTGGGTATGTTGACCTGCTTTTCCGCGCTTACCCTGCTTGTGCGGGCAGAAGTAATAAATCCATTGAAAATAACGTTTCTTGTGGGTATGATAGTGGTTTCCTTCGCCGTTGAATCAATATACAGGGCATTAACAGGAAGGGAAATCAAGATAAAATATAGGAGTATCCGCCACCCGGTTAGCTGATTTTGCTGGAGGGAGGCGATAAGAGAAGGCTGTATGTATGGAAAATTCGCCAAAACCTAAGAAGAGCAAGGAATCGGTAGAAGATATCCTCAGGAAGTACTCCGCTTCCCGGGAAGGGCTTTCCTCTTCAGAAGCGGAGAAGCGTATTAAGAAATACGGATACAACGAAATATCCGAGAAACAGGTAAGCCCGATATTAAAGTTCCTGAGTTATTTCTGGGGCCCAATTCCCTGGATGATCGAGATAGCGGCAATTTTGTCGGCAGTGATTGGGCACTGGGCGGATTTCTGGATTATATTTGTCCTCTTGTTGTTGAATGCAGTGGTAGGATTCTGGCAGGAGTTCAAAGCCGACAATGCCATTGAATTACTGAGGGAAAAGCTCGCCCTCAAGGCAAGAGTGTTGCGTGATGGCAAATGGAAGGAGATAGCTGCCAGGAAGTTAGTCCCGGGAGATATTGTGCGAGTAAGGCTGGGCGAAATCGTCCCGGCTGATATCAAGCTTATTGAGGGGGATTACCTTTCTGTGGATGAATCCATGTTAACCGGAGAATCCCTGCCAGTAGAAAGACACGCTTCTGATACCTGCTATGCAGGTTCAATAATCCGCCAGGGGGAGATGAACGCTGTGGTTATCGCCACGGGGATGAATACATACTTCGGGAAAACAGTCAGGCTGGTGGCAGAAGCAAAAACACAAAGCCATTTCCAGAAGGCTGTCCTCAAGGTGGGGAATTACCTTATTGTGCTCGCTGTATCCCTGGTGGCTCTCATATTCCTGGTAGCTCTCTTCCGCCGTGAAAGTATACTGGAAATACTCCAGTTTTCCCTGGTTCTTACCATTGCTGCAATACCAGTGGCACTGCCGGCAGTTTTGTCCGTGGCAATGGCAGTGGGAGCAATTGCCCTGTCAAGGAAGAAAGCCATTGTCAGTAAATTGTCTGCCATAGAGGAATTGGCCGGGATGGATGTTCTTTGCTCGGATAAGACCGGCACCATCACCAAGAACGAATTAAAACTGGGCAAGATAAGACCTTTCCCGGAATTCACAGAGAACGACGTCTTAATCTTTGCAGCCCTGGCCTCACGAGAAGAAGACAACGACCCCATCGACAATGCAATTATAAACGCCGGGGAGAAACCAAAGCCCGGGAAAGAGGCAATGGTAAACTACAAAGTGAAAAATTTTAAGCCATTCGACCCCATTGCCAAGCGCACGGAAGCTGAAATAGAAGACAACAACGGTAACTCCTACAAGGTAGCTAAGGGAGCTCCCCAGGTCATCCTTTCCCTTATCCCCGAGAAAGCCAAAATCAGCACAAAGGTAGAAGAAATAGTAAATAATTTTGCCATGCACGGATTCCGCGCCCTTGGTGTAGCTAAAACGGACAGGCGGGGAAACTGGCAGTACGTGGGACTCATCTCCCTTTACGACCCACCCCGGGAGGACTCAGCCGAAACCATTAAAACAGCGCAATCCATGGGAATAGAAGTCAAAATGGTGACCGGGGACCACATTGACATTGCCCGGGAAGTTGCCAAACAGGTGGACCTGCCGGCTAATATCCTGCCCACTTCCGCTTTCTTATCCAAACCGGACAGGGTGGCACAACGCGTGGTGGAAAAGGCTAACGGGTTTGCCGGAGTTTTCCCGGAACATAAGTATCACATTGTTGAATTACTGCAGGCTAAAGGACATATCGTGGGTATGACAGGAGACGGGGTCAATGACGCACCAGCCCTGAAGAAGGCTGACTGCGGCATTGCCGTGGCTGCAGCCACGGACGCGGCAAAATCGGCGGCTGATATCGTGCTTACCCTTCCCGGGCTTTCCGTGATTATCGATGCCATTAAAGAAAGCCGCAAGATTTTCCAGCGGATGTACAGCTACACCCTCTACCGCATCGCCGAAACCATCCGGGTGCTCTTTTTCATCACCACGGCCATAATCGTGTTCAACTTTTACCCCATAACAGCCATAATGATTGTACTCTTAGCCTTATTTAACGATGCACCCATCATGGCCATTGCCTATGACAATGTACATTATTCCAACCAGCCAGAAAAATGGAATATGCGGGCGGTTTTAGGGCTTTCTACCGCTATAGGAATCGTGGGAGTTTTCTTCTCCTTCGGTATACTTTACATAGCCCTGGAATTCTTAAACCTGCCCCGCAATATGATTCAGTCCTTTATATTTCTTAAGCTTGCCGTGGCAGGGCACCTGACCATATTTGTCACCCGTACGCGCGGCCATTTCTGGTCCATAAAACCAAGTGCTGCCCTTTTCTGGTCAACGGTAACCACCAAGCTGTTAGCTACGCTCCTGGTAGTATACGGTTGGTTTGTAACCCCCATCGGCTGGAACCTGGCTTTGTTTATCTGGGTATATGCACTTATTGAGGAGCTGGTAATTACTGATTTAATCAAAATCCGCTTATATCACCTGCTGGACCACCGGGGAATTAAGTTCAGGAGGTAACAGGTTTAGAAAGCATTATGAACTACCAGGGCCCGTTTATTTTCCGATTAGAGCACAAGGATAAAGATACCCTGGCCCGGGCAGGTAGGCTGCTCACTCCCCGCGGCATCATCCAGACGCCTGTATTCATGCCGGTGGGAACCCAGGCAACGGTTAAAACGCTTACCCCGGAAGAAGTAAGGGATACAGGGGCACAGATAATTCTTGCCAATGCATACCACCTCTACCTCAGGCCCGGATTGGGGATAATAGAGAAAGCGGGAGGGCTGCATTCCTTCATGAACTGGCATTTTCCCATTCTTACGGATAGCGGCGGGTACCAGATCTTGAGCCTGTCCAAACTGAGAAAGATAGAGGAAGAGGGCGTTATCTTTCGTTCCCATTGGGACGGAAGCGAACATTTCTTCACGCCCGAGAAAGTCGTAGACATTCAACTGGCCCTGGACTCTGATATCCTGATGGTGCTGGATGAATGTGTTTCCTATCCCTCTCCCCGGGAATATGTAAAAAGCGCTGTAGAGAGAACCCTTGTCTGGGCAGAAAAATCAAGGAAATACTGGGATTTATGCAATAAGGCAAAGAAAATGCTCTTTGCTATAGTACAGGGAGGCATTTATACTGATTTACGGGCAAAATGTGCCCGGGAGCTGGTGGACATGGACTTTCCGGGCTATGCCCTGGGAGGGCTCAGTGTAGGCGAGGCCCGGAGCGATACCCTGAGAATCCTGGAAGAGATTATCCCCCTGCTCCCCCCCGATAAGCCGCGTTACTTTATGGGAGGAGGAAGACCCGAAGACATTTTGCATTACGTGGAGAGGGGATGTGATATGTTTGACTGCTCCATTCCTACCCGGGAAGGCAGGACCGGAAGTGCCTATACCTGGAAAGGCAAAATCGTAGTGAGAAACGCCGCACACTCCTCGGATTTATCCCCCCTGGATAAAAACTGCCACTGCTACACCTGCAAGAATTATTCCCGCGCCTACCTTCGCCACCTCTTTCACACCCAGGAGGTGCTTGCCCTGCGGCTGACCACCTTCCATAATCTCTACTTTATGTCCGAGTTCATGGCAAGAATGCGCCGGGCCATAGCGGAGGATAAATTCCGCGTTTTCAAAGAGGAATTCCTGAAAAATTACCGCGCCAGAGGCTGAAAGCCGCACCTTCCGCTCCGGGCACAGGCTTCCCTACCTAAACCACCTCATCCATCCCTGCCCCAGGGTGGAGATAAAGCAACCACCCCAGCCGCCTCCTCCACCGCCGCCGCCACCACCACCGCCTCCTCCACCGCCGTTCTGGTCAGTAAGGGTGGGGGAAAGTAGCCAGTCCAGTACTTTCTGCATTACCACTTTTCTGCCGTTATCAGGTTCATCTCGGTTATCAATCCCCTCAAACCCAAAGGCAAAGTAAACCGTGGCAAAATTCCCCGCATAGTATCTCAAAGCAGCCGTCCCGGAGGATTGAGGAGTTCCACTGCCAGCACCGCTGGGATTATACATAAGGCAGGGGACCACACCCGTATCAACCGGGTCTATTTCAGAGGGAGAATTCTGATTATTCGCCCCGTCTCCACCCGTGATATTGATGTTCCAGAGACCGTCTGAGAGCGCATCATTTTCCACACCATCAATGTTGTAAAGCATGATATCATCCTGCACGTAGACAGCACGCAGGTAATCCCGGTAGAAAGTAGAAGAACCGATATCATAACCGATATTCTGCCCGGTCAGGAAAAGCCTTCCCCCACTATCCAAAAATTGGGAGAGATAGGTTTGATCAGGAGTCAGAAGTGTAGTAGAGTCATCATCTCCGGTGAACCAGATAACTATTTTACCTGAACCGCGGTAATAATTAAGCGCTTCCGGGGTAATCTCTCCGTGCCTTCCTTCTCCCGGGCCGTTTGTCCCATCATCGTTATCCACATGCCATATCTTGTAGTCAACATCCCTGACCAATCCCGAATCCTGCAACGCCTGCTCGTACCAGCTTTCATAATCAGTTTCATTCGATGGTAAGGGGGTAAACCTGTACCTGTCCATTTCATCGTCATCCACCAGGAGAATCCAGCCCGCGGGAGTAAACTCATTAACCACTTCCACGTACATCCTGGCTTCCTTGGTATATTTAGTTCCATCAACATTCTGTCCAGAAACTCTAACAATGTAGAAGGAAGGCCCCCTATCATGAACCCCGCCATCCTTATCATCCACGGCAAAAGAGTAATCCGTACCGGGGGCCTGCACCTGCACATCATCACTCTTGTTATTCCGGGGATCCACCAGTTTCACCTCCAAGGCAGGAGAATCTCCGGATAAATTGATGCTAATAACCTTACTATCGTTATCTGCCACTTCATAAACCGGGATATCCCAGGCATCATAAGAAGGAGTCTTGCTGCGGGGATTAAGTGCAACAGGCTCCGGAATATTGTACTCGCTGTCCGTACTCACCTGCACAGGTATGTAAAGAGCAGGGTCCCCCAGAAGATGCGTCTCAAAAATGGTTCTCTTATCATAAGAATCCATACTCTCGCTACCCACATAATCCGCAATAGCCTTGGTGAATATGTTCCCCAGCATATTCCCTCCCTCATGGTACTGCTGGAAAATATATTTTCCCAGCTGGGGAAGGTAATATTGTCTTGCTATATCAAGAAAACCTTTTGTAAAAGAGAAGGAAAGCCCGGCAAAGACAGCCCGTGAGGCTCCGATGTAAGCTACTCCGCCTGCCGGGGAAAGAAGCATTCCTTCCCCGAAGGAAACATCAAAACCATTGGGATAAAGGAAGGTATCAAACGCTCCGTCAATGGGAGCTATAGCTATTACAATGGGAATATCTAAATTTGCACTTAAACCCAGGAGCTCTGTAGCCGACAAAAAAGAATCATCAAAGTAAAAAATATCTCCACCTCCCAGGCCATAAAGATAAACAAAACCCTGGGGAGAGTTGCCATTAAAGGTGTTAATTACATCATTTTTGGTAAACACGGTAGAATCAAGTCCCTTGTCAGTCCAGTAGTACTTGGTAACTTCCATTCCGTTGAGCAACGACTTTCCATCATAACTCGTATCAAAGGTATTCATTATGTCATTACTGCTCACTTCTCCCCAGTATACCCAGTCCTGGAAAGTATTACCGCCAGCCAGGGCAACATTCTTAAACCAGGAGTTATCCACGTTCTGGTACCAGTCAATAATTTTCTGCACCATTTGATATGCTTCGTCCGACTTACCGATAATAATGTAATTATCCCCTACACTCACTCCCGAGAGGTCAGCATCCCCTCCTGTATTGGGGTCAGCCAGGGTGACAGTTGTATCAGTATTCCCGGTGATAAGAAAAGTATCCCCCGTATCAGTATCCTGGAAAATATTTCCGTAAAGAAGATCATCGGTGCCCGAGGGCCAGGTAGGATTATTATCAGTGATGGTATTATTCGCATCATCTACTGCATCAATATCTCCGCTGTAATCATTCACATCCACCACCGGCAGCCTGCCCACATTGAACTCCGGAATCAAGTCATCGTAGTTAACCAGAGAATAGAAAAAATCAGAGGGGATCCAGGCATCATAATTTCCGAGATCAACATCATCGTAAACATAGTAACTGGGAGGAACATCCGAGCCGTCACCAATTATTACAATGTACTGCAAGTCAGGGAGGTAAACCCACCCCCCATCGTCTGAGTCGGAAGTCTTGGCTTCCTGGATATAGGAAATAATTTTCTTTGCTAAATCATAGTCATAACCCACGATATTCCCCCATCCGGGTAAACTGCTACTGCTGTAACCCTGCCCACAGAGAGAATCAGGAGGGCCAACCAGAGGCGGACGATTCGTGCCCCCATAGTCCAGACTGGAAATGTACTCCGTGGTTACCAGCGTGGTATATACATGAGGACTCATGGTGTTTTCATGAAAATATTTCAGTGCCTCTGCTGCTTTCTGGTACTTTTCCGGATATATTATCAAACATTCCAGGTTTCCACTCGCTAAAGGAGTATTTCCCGAAGGCTGTGAAACACCGGGACTTTGCGCAACCTCCCTGTAGTATACCTTTATGGAAGCAGAGGTTACCACAATGCTTTTCTTTTCTCTGGGAATGTACTGCAGGGGGTAGAATTTCACATAAACATAGGTGTTTCTTCTATCTTTCCCCGTGTAATACTTAACCAGGTTCCCGGGGAAAAACTGCGTGGATTCGTATATCTTGCGGGAAGGAACCAGAGAAAGGGTAACCTGCCTTTCTTTATTCGTTAATACGCGGGGCTGAGGAGTGGGCATCAGGTTAACAGACTGCAGGAGCGGACGATAGACAACGTCGGAAACTTCAACTCCCAGAACCTTTACGTTTAAGGGAAGGATAAGCTTATAAACTTTTCCGGGGATCTGCGGTTCTCCCGGCGAGGTTAAGGGCGAGAGGTTGCCTATTCTAAGGTAATCGTACTTACCCAGCTTTTGCAAGGTTACCTTTTCAATATCAAGGCTGAAACCGAGGGTTTTATACCTGCTGTTCTCGTATCCCGGGGCTAAGGCACTTTTCTGTACTCCCAATCCCTGCAGGGAGGCAACGGGAGGACCAAAAGTAAGAGTGCCCGGGAAAGCAGTCCCACCTATAAAAAGGAATAAACTTAAAAAGAAAAGGGGATGAACAATCTTTCTTTTACACATCTCTTCTACCTCCAGATAACTTCTCCCGCCCTGTGACAACCGGGGACAAATTTCTATGCATTAAGAGGAAAACTATTTTTACCTTTCAATTATATCAAACCATCAATGAAGACTCAACTGCAGGTTGAGGGTTTTACCATCTTTATTCCTTTCTATCTTCGCCTCCAAAATCTCCAGGTTAAAAGTATTCTCCAGGGAATAAAGAAACTTAACCAACTCTCTGGTCCTGAGAGAAGAGATTCTCACTTCCACTCCCTCTTTTTCCTTTCCCGCCAGGGGTTTTATGGATTCTATTTTGCCACTCAGCCCGGATTCCCTGGCAATATCCTCTACTAAGGAAAAAAGCGACCCTCCCCGGGTCCTGGCAGAAGTGTTTTTATTTATCAGGAGGGATAACCGCTTAACTTCCTCAAGATTGCTCTTTTCTTTCGCCAGCACCCTTCTCAGGGATTTTACTCTTTCCCACTGGGGGGACAAAAACCCAACAATAAAGAAAAGGATAAAGCCAAAGAGAAAGAGAAATATTTTCGTGTTTCTTTCCGAGAATCTCACTTCAGCTTACTCCTTATGCGAAACCTCACTCTCCCCTCTTTCTTACTCTCTGCATTTACTATCTCCCAGGCTCCGAATAGGGGGGATTTGTCCAGTTCTCCCACAAAGTGATCAAGCGTGGCATAGGAGGGGATAGTACCTTCCAGGCTTATTACCTCTCCAGAAAAGATAATTTTTTCTATACTTACTCCTTTCCCCGGATATTTAAGGGAGATTTCCCTCAAGAGTTCCAGCAAAGAAGAACTACTCTTCCCACCCTTTTCCTTAATTTTACTTTTTAACTGCAGCAAGGGATCTATTACACGAGAATTCGGAAAAAGCGAGAGGTAAATCTCTTTCATTTCACTCTTTGTGGCTATTATTCTATTTTCCAGCCAGTATTTCTCCCATATTAAGCGCGAGGAAGAAAAGAGAAGAAGCAAGACTAAAAGTGCAAGTGTAAACTTCCAGGAAAAGGTGGAAGCAGGATTAAAAGTATAAAGGTTGGGGGCATATCTGCTGCGGGGGAGAATTAAGGGAAGGGTGGAGGAAGAAGGAGTAAAAGTCTCCCGGACAGAAATCTCTTCCCGGGAAAGCAGCTTATCAAACCACTCCTCTTTCTCGCCCCAGAAGTAGATGGGAAGGGAGTGTTCCGCGGGAGACTGCGAAAACAGGTAAAGTTTCAATTCTTTCTCCCGCCAGGGAATTTCACCCGCTTTCCCCGCTTTGCCATCCCTGATACAAAGATAGAGAAAGTTTTCTTCATGCCTTATCCAGAGCAGAGCATTGGGAGGTAATTTCATCTTTGTAGCAAGATACGAATACAGCACATGGGGCAGCAAATAAATTCCCTGCAGTGCAGCAAATTCCTCAAGGCTCTCTATGGTCTTTAACAGTAAGGGGGTAAACACATAGGCATCTAAATGAAAACTGTCTCTCTCCTTCCTTTTAGTGTAGAAAACTTCGAATTCCTCGGCGGAAAAAGGCAGAGAAGATTCCAGTGTATATTTTATGGTTCTCTTTATCTTCCTTTCCCCGCCAAAGGGTAAAGAAAGCTCGCGAAAGACAATCAGAGCAGGTGAAAGGATAAGATATACAGAATTGTTTTTGCCTATTACCTCTTCCCAGCTTTCCCGGGTCAAAGGAAATCGGACAATCTCTTTCTCTTCTTTTTTGATAATCTCTTTCTTGCCCTTAACCAGCTCTTCCTGGTAAAGAATTATCTTTTTCCTGTCCAGGTAGATGAAACGCAATTTTCCCATTATTCTATCTGGGTATATTTTACCCGAAATCCATCGTTTTTTCTTTCCCACACACTTTTTATGGTTACTTTTACTCCTTCCACCCGGGCTTCTGCCTTCACAGAAAAGATAGAAGAGGAAAATCCCAGCAAAGCAGACCTGCGCAAGCGGGAAATTACCTTTTTGTCCAGGTAGGGAGAAAGGGAATCCACATTAAGGAAAGGGTCATTTTTTCTTGCCTCTACCATCTCTTCTATCAAATCATCGCCAATAACTTCGGAAGAGTAAACCTGCAAAGTAGCCTTGAGCACGGGAAAAGGGGCAGTGTTTAGATTCACCCTTCCATTCCCCCAGAGGGTGAGCAATTTTTCCCATCCGGGTGTTTCCTCGCTGCCCTGCCACTTTTCCTTATCCATACCCTTTATCCAGAGGATTTCTGCCGGTACCTCCAGGGGAAGATTTTTCGCCGGGTAAGGGTTATCCAGGTAAGTGTAATATTCATCCTCTGCCCCCTCATTTTCTCCGCTGACAAAGGAGAGAACAGTAACCTCTTTATCCGCATCTATCCAGTCTATGAGGGCAGGGACAAAAGAATAAGAAGTATGCAATAAATCACAGAGCTCCAGCAATTGCTCAATCCTGTCCCTTCTTTCCCGCTTCTTTGCTTTTCCCAACCTGTTTACATTCACCCTGCCCATTTCATCCTCAATCCATATTTTCACCCTGCCTTCTTTTTCCTCCGGCTCAAACGGCCCCTGTGCCCACGCCTCTCCCAGCCAATCAACTCTTAAATCATCATCCCGGGCAAGTACTCCCAGCCCATAATTTATCCCACCCCAGGCCAGGGAATAAGCCTGTAAGTAGGCACGGGAAGCGGTCAAAAGCTCCAGTTTCAAGCTGGAAGAGACAGTATTCTCCATAATTAGGGCGGAAATAAGGAAAAGAAAGATTAAAACCATGATTAGGGCTATTCCCCTTTTATCTTTCAAGTTTTCCTCCCAGAGGCAGGTAAAAAGAGGTGGAATAGGAAACCCCGTTCACCTTAATCTCCATTTTTACTCTCAAGGGGACGGCGTCTTTTTTCTCCCATTTATCCTGCCACCTTCTGCCATCAAAATAAGAAAACTCTAATTCTTCTACCTTTTCCAGGATAACAAACTTTTTACTCTCGTCTTCTTCCAGGGAAAGGTAGGGAAACTCTTCCCGATAGACCTTTTCATCTTCCCGGAAATAGGAGACCCGGGTGAGGGGATTTGCCGGATAGTAAAGGGAATAAGCATCAGTATAGAAGGAAAGAGAGTCCTTTTCCCCGCTAAAAGAAGAGGCAATCCCCGCAGGATTAAAAACCAGCGAAGCCAGCTCCTGGTTCAGCCTCTGTACCAGAAGCCGGGTGTAAAACTCTTCCTCGCCCCTAAAAGAGGTTATCTCCCTGGTTTTTATCACCTGAGCATAAGCAGAGTAAAGAGCTACTATCAGCATCAGGAAAATTGCCGTGGCAATGAGGATTTCCAGCAGGGTAAAGCCCGCAGCAGATATCCGGCGACCCACCCCAGGCTGAAAAACCTTTCCTCCCCCCACTTTATCTCGGGGAGATTTCAACCCGGCGTAAAATTTCCTTATTTTATACAAGGTTAAAAGTTATAATTTATTCCTTTTCCTATGTAAGTATGCAGAATCACCCCGGGGCCGGAAGGTTTGCCCACTCTCATCTCCACCTTTTCCCCGTAGTCTGTCTCTTCCTCTTCCACCTCCCACCCGTTTTCTTCTTCCGGTAGAGAGGAAATCTTTTCCCCACTGAGCACACGGGAAAGCAAATCGTTGCCGGAAAGTAAAAGATTCGTATAAAGGGAGGAATTTTCCCGCACTTTCAGGTTGAGGTTTTCGCTTTCCAGTATCACCACAATAAGAATACCCACTATGGCCAGGGAAATCAGCACCTCAAGCAGGGTAAAGCCAGATTTCAAGTCAAATCCCGGGGCTGCGAGTTGCCGGCTGCCTTCTCGGAAAATCCTGCCTCGCAAGTTCAAACCCTCTCGCGGGAAACCAGGCAACTCAAAACTCAATACTAATCTCTCCTCTCTTCCACCTTTCCCAGGGGAGTGATGACAAGAGGGAGGCTGTTACCTTCTTTATTTTTCAGGAGAAAAGCAAACGGGGAGACGTACCCCTTATGAGAGATGAGAAAAGTATCCACGCTATCCTCTGCTTCCGCCAGAATATAAGAGGGGAATTTCCTGCGGTAAATTACTTTTTCTCCCTCGTTAATGGAGAAAACAGCCGGGCTAACTTCCACCTCAAAATCCCTCTTTTCCGCATAGGCCTTGTAGAAATAGTATTTTACAATAAGGGACAACCTGTTCTTTTCTTTGTTCAGGGAAACCTGGTCTTCCTTCCAGTAGCGGAAAGAAAGTATTCCCAGAATGGAGACTACAATACTCAAAACTATGAGAATTTCCAGCAGGGTGAAGCCGCCGCTTTTATCAGTAGCGGGTAGTGGATAGTAAGTAGCGGGGGAGATTGTGGCCTGTCGAGATTGTGCTCCTTGCATCTTCCTATCCACTACATACTCACCACTATTTACCGCCGCTTACTCATGTATTTCCCAGGAAGTGATGTCGGCATCGTATCCTTCTCCCCCTTCTGCCCCATCCCTTCCGTAGGAGATAATATCAAAGTCGCCGTGCAAACCTGGAGAGATATAGATATAGGGATTCCCCCAGGGATCCAGGGGTACTTTCTTGCCTTCCAGGTATCCTTCTTCTCTCCAGTTTCGGGGTATTTTACCGGTAGCAGGCTTCTGCACCAGCGCTTCCAGCCCCTGTTCCGTGGAAGGATAAAACCCGTTGTCCAGCTTGAAGAGCTTCAGGGCTGTTTCAAAATTCTTGATTTGAATTACTGCCTTCATCCGCCTGGCCTGCTCCGGCCTCTCCATTATCTTGGGCACCACCAGGGTGGCCAGTATTCCCAGGATTACCACCACCACGAGAACTTCTATCAGGGTAAAACCTTTTTTACTGCCAGCAAGCGGCGTGGGAAAGTGATTGTGGCCGCTCCCGTTTATCCCATACCGGTTACTATTTTCTCCCATCTTCTTTCTCCTCTCTTCCTTTCAAGTCTTCTTTCCCCAGACAACACGTTCCCTCTGGCCAGCATCCCTTTTTATCCCTGTCTCCTGCAGGCCTGCCTCCTCCAGCAAAGTTCTTACCTCTTCTGCCTGTTTTTCTCCCACTTCCAGTATTATATACCCGGGAGCAGATATTTTCTCAATACCTTCAGATATTATACCAGGATAAAATTCCATTCCCCCCTCTCCCCCGTTCCAGCAAACTTCCGGCTCGCTTATCACTTCCGGGGGTAACAGATGCCTTTCTTCCGCCGGGATATAGGGAGGATTGGAAACAATAAGGGAGAATTTATCCTGAACTCTTTTGAGGTAGGAAAATATATCCTCCCTTATAAATTCTGCCCTTTCTCTTACTCCCAGCCGCACTGCATTCTGGCTACTTAACTCTATAGAACGAGGAAGAATATCCACTCCTACCACATCTACTCCGCTCAGGCAGGACAAACTCAGGCCTATATTCCCCACTCCGCAACATAAATCCAGCACCCTTTCTTTTTTACCAGGCAGCACTTCCCGGGCAAATTCAACCAGGGTTTCGGTATCCCTGCGAGGGGTGAAGACCCCCTCCCTCACACTGAACTCCAGCCCGCAGAATTCCACCACTCCCATAATATAGGAAAGTGGAATCCCCCTTTCTCTTAAATTTATTGCCCTCCTTACCCTTTCCTCCTCTTTATCCCCTATCTCATCCAGGAGGTACACTTCCTGCAGAGGAACTCCCAACTCGCCGCTAATTATCCAGTAAACCTCCCTCAGGTCCCCCACTTCCTTTCTTCCCCAGGCGACTAAATCCCTAATCTTCATGCCCTAATCTCTCCTGCAGGCTGCTAATCAGTTGTTCCAGGTTGCCTTCCAGTACATCTTTCAGGTTATGCATAGTCAGGTTTATTCTATGGTCTGTTATCCGGTTCTGGGGGAAATTGTATGTTCTCACCTTCTCGCTTCTTTCTCCGTGCTTTATCTGCTCTCTTCTCTCCCTGGCCAACGCTTCTTCCTGCCTTCTTCTTTCCGCATCCTGCAACTTCGCCTGGAGTACTCTTAAAGCCTTCGCCTTATTTTGATGCTGTGACCTCTCATCCTGGCAGGTAACCATAATTCCGGTGGGAAGGTGCACTATTCTTACGGCGGAATCTGTAACATTAACGTACTGCCCGCCCGGGCCGGAAGCTCTAAAGGCTTCTATTCTCAGGTCCTCCGGCTTTACCTTTATCTCTTTCCCCTGGATCTCGGGAAGCACAGCCACGGTTGCGGTAGAAGTATGTATCCTTCCCCCTGATTCCGTAGCAGGCACCCTCTGTACACGATGCACTCCGCTCTCGTATTTCAGCGTTTTCCAGGCTCCCTTACCTTCCACGGCAAAGACTATCTCTTTAAATCCCCCTAAACCGGTGGGATGCGAGTTCATAATCTCTACTTTCCATTTCTGCTTTTCGGCAAAGCGTGCATACATTCTAAAGAGGTCCCGGGCAAAGAGGGCTGCTTCTCCCCCCCCTGTACCGGCACGAATCTCCACGATGGCATTCCCCTCTTCCTCCTCCCCGGAGGAAAAGTAGGCCTTAATTTCCTCAAGTAAAGAACTTTCCTCTTCTTTTAACTTGCTCAGTTCCTCCTCTACCAATTCTTTTAAACTTTCGTCCTCCAGCTCCCTTGTTTCAAGCAAGCTTTTTTCTATCCTTTCCCATCTTTCTTTTAACTGCACACCTTTTTTTAAAGTCGCCAATTCCTGGGAAAGAGAGACATAACGGGGAACATCCTGGAAAACTTCCGGGTCCTGGATAAGCTGTAATATTTCCTGGTATCTCTTCTCTATTTCCTGCAGTTTTTCCTTATAAGAGCTGCTTTTTTCCACACTTATTTCCTCCGGGATATGATGGATAAGGATAAACTCAAAACCTTTCCTGCTACAGGCAGAAGGTGGAACAGAGCAAATAGCCTAATGCCCACAGGCTTAAGTATCTCCACCCTGCGCCTTTTTCCCGTACCTTCTGCGGAATTTTTCCACCCTACCTGCCGTATCCATTACCTTTTCCTTGCCAGTAAAGAAAGGGTGACATGCAGCGCATACCTCCACCTTTATGTTCTTCCTGGTAGAGCCAACGGTTACTTTATTTCCGCAGGCACAGGTAACGGTGGACAATTCATAGGTGGGATGTATATCTTTCTTCATCAGGAAACCTCCTTTATATTCAGGTTCTTAAGAAACTCTTCATTATTCTTAGTTTTCCGCAACTTATCTATAAGCAAGTCCATCTTCTCTACCAGAGAAAGGGAAGCCAGGGCCTTACGCAGCACCCATACCTTCCGAAGAACTTCGGGAGGAAGCAATAATTCTTCGTGCCTGGTGCCCGAACGGTCAATATCAACAGCAGGGAAGGTTCTCTTATCGACCAGCCTGCGGTCCAGGATTAACTCCATGTTTCCCGTTCCCTTAAACTCTTCGAAGATAACATCATCCATGCGGCTTCCGGTATCTACCAGGGCAGTGGCAATTATGGAAAGCGAGCCGCCCTCCTCGATATTCCTGGCCGTACCGAAGAGTATCTTGGGCTTGATAAGGGCATTAGAATCTATACCTCCGGAAAGGAGTTTCCCTCCGGGAGGCATTATTGCATTATGTGCTCTGGCCAGGCGGGTTATAGAATCCAATAAAATTACCACGTCTCTGCCTGCTTCCACCAACCTTTTTGCCCTGTTGATTACCACATCCGCCACCTCCACCTGCCTTTCCGGCGGCTCATCAAAAGTCGAGCTGATAACCTCTGCACTTACCGACCTCTGCCAGTCGGTTACTTCCTCGGGCCTCTCTCCTATCAACAGGACTATCACTATAACCTCCGGATGATTGGTGGTGATAGCACGGGCAATTTTCTTCAGAAGCACTGTCTTCCCTGCCCGGGGAGGAGAGACAATCAGGCCCCTTTGCCCTTTTCCTATGGGGATCAACAAATCTATCAGACGCGTAGAAATATCGTGGGGCTCATAGTCCAGCATGAATTTCGGCTGAGGGAAGATAGGGGTAAGCGTTTCAAACGGCCTTCTTCCCTGAATCTCACCGGGAGTAAGAAAATTTACCGCCTCCACCCTTACCACGGAAGGATACTTTTCCTTTTCTACATCCCGAGGAGCTCTCACTACAGCAATAATATGGTCTCCTGTCTTTAAACCCGTTCTCTTTATCACCATGGGCGAGACATAGATATCATCGGAAGTAGGGAGATAATTGGAATAACGAGAACGGAGAAATCCAAAACCATCGGGCAGAACCTGCAAAATACCCTCGCATACATAACTCCCGTTATTTTCGGCCTGTTTGCGCAGCATTTCCAGTATTAATTCTTCTTTTTTTCTGCCCCTGACCGGGGACACTCCTAACTTCTTGGCTAAAGACTCCAATTCCCTGGTTTTCATATCACGCAGTATGCCAAAATCAATCCGTTTCCCATTAGCCTCATCCATTACTTACTCCTCCTTTGCCCATCTTTCCCATAAGTTTTTTACCTGCAGAAAAGTGCTTGATAGGTTTTCCTGGTTATCAATTACATGGTGAGCCCGTTTCACCTTTTCTTCCAAGGGCAGCTGAATCCTGATAATTTGCTTTGCCTGCTTTTCAGTGAACCCTTTCTCTACTAAGCTTTTTACTCTCTTATCCTCGCATCTGTTTACTACCACTATTTCATCAAAGATATTCTCCCATCCCACCTCAAAAAGAAGGGGGACTTCGCAGATTACCACTCCTTTCTCATCTCTTTTTCCCCGGTAACGAAGGATTTCTTCCTTCACGTACGGATGAAGAATCTCCTCCAACCTCTTCCTTGCTTCATCATCCCGGAAAATAATTTCCCTTAATCTTTTCCTGTTTACCTTGCCATTCTTTACCACTTCTTCCCCAAATTCCTTTACCAATTCTCCCTTTATTTCTTCTATTTTTTCATGGCAGAGCATGTCTGCATCTACAGAGACAGCACCCAGGTCCTCGAAGAATTTCCTCACCGTTGTCTTACCCGAAGCAACTCCTCCCGTAATTCCTACTAATTTCATGAAACTCAGAAAAGGGTCGGCTGCACTTCTTTAAGTCGCGGCAACAGCTTTTTAAATTCTAACTGCTGAAAAATACTTTCCAGCTTTTTTATGTCAGGTTTCCCTACCTTAAAAAACTCTTTTTTTATCTCCAGGGGAAGAACAACCAACTTTATCAAACTTAGATTGCGTTCTATGAGTTTTTTATTAGGGATTAATTTATCTCTTATTGACTTCTCTATTTTATCACAATTTAAGAAAATTTTCTCTATGTTCCCCCATTCCCGGACAAGTTTTCGGGCGGTTTTTTCCCCGATTCCGGGAACTCCCGGGATGTTGTCGGAAGAATCGCCGGTCAAAGAGAGATAATCGGGAATAAGCTGGGGAGGAATACCGAATTTTTCTATTATTTTTTCTCTATCATATATTTCGCCTTTTTTTAAGGGATTCATCACCTTTATCCTTTCATCCACTACCTGCAAAATATCCTTATCAGAAGTAAGAATATACACCTCAGGAAACCATTGCTTCCCTTCCCGGGCAAAGGTAGCCAGGATATCATCTGCTTCATAACCTTCCTTTTCGCACTGCGGGATCCCCAGGCAGGCAATAATTTCCTTAATCAGGGGTATTTGAGAGGAAAGCTCTTCCGGCATGGCAGGGCGGTTAGCCTTGTAGGTACTCAATGCAGCATGACGAAGAGTAGGCCCCCTGACATCAAAGACAACGGATAGAAAGCGAGGCCTCTTTTCCTTCAACAACTTGAAAAGCATGGTAGTAAACCCGTAAATTGCCTGGGTGGGAAACCCCTTCTTTGTCTCAAAATAAGGCAGGGCATGAAAAGCACGGTAAAGAAATAAGGAGCCATCTACCAAGTAAAGGGAATCTTCCATACCATACATTTCAAAAGGGTGTTCTTTCTTTGTCCCTGGATTTATTCAGTATCCCGGGGAAGGATTGGGAAACGCACAACCATGCTTTCTCCCCTTTCAACTCAGGAATTCCCGGCCAACTGGATAACTACCGCTCAGGCAGTGCCACAACCCGCAACTCTATTCACTTTAAAACTATCACCTTGCACTGAGGGGTTCCCCGGAAGTATCCATTCTTTTGACAGTTATAAATATAAGAAGATTCCTCTTCTCCTGTCCTTTCGTCTTCTTCTGGAAGAAAGCCTTGCCAATAACCGGTATATCTCCCAGGAAAGGTATCTTGCTAATCGCCGCCACCGTCTTACCCTTCATCAACCCACCCAAAACAACCGTGTCGCCATCGTGTACAATCAATTGCGTGGAGGCATCCTGCACCTCGGGCACTGGCTGTTCAATAGTCAAAGGAGCCTCTCCTGCTGTCTGGGATATGATGAAGGTTTTGAATTCCGCCACATCACTAACCGTAGGATTAAGGGAAAGAAGAATATTTTCTCCGAAGATGCGCGGAATAACATTAAGGATTATTCCCACGTTTATGCTTTTAAAGGTGTAATCAAACGTGGTGGTGGATTTTGCCGACTCTCCCGTTCCCGTGGTAGAAGTGGAAGCATCCACATCCGAGACATAGGGAATATTCCTTACGAAGCGGATTTGCGCAAGCTGTCCATTTATCACCGTAACTTTCGGGGCAGAGAGCACCTGGGTATCGCTCCTGGCCATGAGCAAGTGCAGCACTGCAGAAAATTGCGGGTAATTCAAGCGGGTGTAAGTTATATTTAATCCCTGGCTCCCGCTAATCATACCTATAATGGGAGTCCCCACCCCGGACATCAGGGAGCCGGTCATGGTATCATACTGCCATGGCTGTCCCGGGATCCCGGATTGACGAGATTTTGTATCATAGGGACCTACCACATTCAGGTTGAAATTAGAGAGTTCCAACCCTATATCCCTCAAGGCATCCGCACCCACGGTGATAAAGCGTGCTTCCACCGAGACCTGGTAGGGAATGGAAAGACTGTTCAGGAATTTTCGTATATTTTCGATGTTTTCTTCCGTATCTCTTACCACTAACCTGTTCTGGGAAGGAATTATCTGGCGACTGCTTCCCGGCACAGGCGGGAAGAGCTGGTTGAGAAGGATTAACATCTCGTTACCTTCCGTGGTACCGCCAGCCTCTGCTCCCTGGGTTCCAGCACCCCCTGCTCCCTGCTCCTTAAGCCTCTCTTCTATACCCTTTTGCAATTCAATCTGTACACCGCCTCCTTCACCTCCCTCTGTCCTGATTTCGCCCAGCGGTATACGGGGCAAAGCAAGAAACTGAAGGTCAAACACCTCTGTCTTTAGTGACTTATAAAGGTAAGTAACCCAGATATAGTAGGGCTTTATTACGAACCCCAGCCCCCTGGAATAAAGCAATACTTTTAACGCTTCTATGAGGGGAATATCTCTCAAAGAAGCAGTAATTTTCATGGTAGCAGGGGAAGGGATAGTAGGCTGAGGAGCTGCTACCGGTGCTGCTTCTTCTTCCCCGGGGGCAGGAGGCATACCTCCCACTTCCGGTGCAACAGGCTCAGGTGCCGCGGCCGCAGCGCTTTCCCGGAATATGCTTTCATCAATTACTATGTTTATCCCCGTTTGGCGGGAAAGGAACATTATTACATCTCTCAAGTTTGCATTGGTGAATTCCAGGGAAACTTTTTGCATAGCTTTCTTTTTAATTGCTTCTATGGCCAACGTTTCTTCTGCGCTTGTTTTCTTCCTGATTTCTGCTTTCTTGTATTCCCCTGGTTTGCGACTGGGGATAGAGGCTTTTTCTACCTCAAGAAGCCTTCTTTCTCTCTGCACCTTCATTTCCTCTTCCAGCTTCTTTCCTTCCAGTTTTGCCTGGGCAAGTTTTGCCTGGTTAAGCCAGAAAACAGCCTCCTTGAACTGCGGATCTTTAGCTACCACCACTTCAAGGATATTGATGGCATCTTCATAATCTCCTTCATTGTAAAGATGTCTTGCTTCTTTGTAATGCACGGTAAGCAGAGCACGCTGTCTTTCTTTCTCCTCCCGGATACTCTTGGCTTTCTCGCCTTCTTGAGCAAGCTCCAGGAAGAATTTGGCATTCTTATGCTCCGGATTTATACTGAGCACTTTCTGGAATTCCTGTATTGCCTGTTTGAACTCTTCTTTTCTGAAGTAGCGATAACCCAGGGTATAATAGGTGTCTATTTTTTTCTCTTTTACAGCTTCTTCTTTTTCGACTTTCTTTTTCTTGCTTCTGGCCAGCAAATCTTTTGCCTTGGCCAGGTATGTTTTAGCTTCCGGATAATTGGGATAGCGGGAAAGAATCTCCTCAAATGTACTTATTGCTTTCTCGTATTCTTTCTGCTTCAGGTAAGTTACTCCACGGTCTAACAGCTTTCCTGCGCTTTCTTTTATTTTCTTCTCTCTAAGTTTTTTCTCGAATTCAATGATTTGCGCTTTCAGCCTTGCTTCTTTTAGGGCCTCAGACTCCACCTGGCTTTTCTGCTGCAGTTTGGTTTCTTCTATTGTTCTGGCCCTCGCCTCTTCCACTTTACGCAGGCCTGCCTCGGCCTCTTTCCTGCCCGGTGATTCCTGCAGTACTTCCCGGTATAGCTTTGCAGCTATATCAAATTCCTTACGCGCCAGGGCTTTATCCGCTTTCTTAAGCAGCTGCTGAATTGCTTCTTCCTTCTGCCGCGCTATCTCCTGCTGTCTTTTCTCCTCTGCACGCCGCTTTGCCTCGGCTATCTTCAATGCTTCACGTTTCTTCGCTTCCTGGTAAGCACGCTCTGCCTTG
>JALUVB010000154.1 GCA_027021085.1 bacterium | reverse complement strand
CCAATTCCTTCTGCCGCGCTATCTCCTGCTGCCTCTTCTCCTCTGCACGCCGCTTTGCCTCAGCTATCTTTTTCTCGTAAACTGCTATCTTTCTGTACTCCGGGTATATGGCCTTTGCTTCCTGCAGTGCCTTACCGGCCAAATCAAACTCGTTACCTTTCAGCAGTTTATCTACTTCTTTTAGCTTTGCCTCTACCTTTGCTACCTTGGCCTCCTTTATTGCCCTGGCCTCCAAGAAATCAACTTTTTTAAGATAACTCTTTGCCAATGAGTTATCCGGGTCAAGTTTAAGCACCTGCTGGAATTCCTCTCTTGCCTTGTCCCATTCTCTAATTCTAAGATGTGCCTTCCCCAATTCCATATGCTTCTCTATGGCTGTCTGGCTAAACAGGGAAGAAGAAACCAGCAATAACAGAATAACAAGGGCTGAAATTACAAAAGACACTCGAGTATTAGTAATCCTTCTCACTTTTATCCTCCTATTTTCAACTCATACTTGGGTCTGCCCTCACGTGTAAGAATGACACTGGAGGGGGAAACACTTTCCACCTTATATCCTTCTATGACCATACCTTCCTCTGCAAAATAAGTTTTCCCTGTTTTTGTATTTTGCAAAACGGCAACCAATTTCTGACCTGTGATACTCATTACACCGGTACAAATTAAATTCATCCTTTCCTGCTTCTGCCCATTTTTATCATTTTTCTTAACAACAACAGGTTTTTTGGGAGGCTGGAAAGGAGGTAAAGGGAAAAACGGATTCCTTACATAAATTTCGCGGTAATTGGCAAAAGGATTAGAAGACAGTAACCCTTCAAGCCCACCTTTTTTAATATCTTTGTTTACTACCTGGGGGTTCCAGCTCTTAGAAGGGCGCAGCATCCTGTCTATGGCAGAGGGATTCATCCTCTCCACCCAGGTAGAATAAACTCTCCATCCTATAATTACCCAGGAAAGCAAAATCAGCCATAATATCACTTTCTCATAATTATCTTTCAGCCAGTCCAGCATTTACATCTTACTCCATTCCAAGATTGATATGGACATGGTGACATTAAGCACTTTTTTCACCACAGTTTTCTTTTTCACCTCTTCTACTCCCATTATATCAGAAAGAGCCCCTTTTCTCCCTCTCCTGTAATTGCTGGGCTGTATTCTATCGCTTTCGGGTTTCTCCACGCTTACCTCCCGGGATATCTCTTTTGATGCAATAACAAGATCATCTATAAGGACAAATTTCTCCTCATTATTCTCCAGAAAATAAAGCAGCTTTGTGAAAGATAATAAATCACAAGAGAAGGAAATTGTCAAGGGGAGCTTTTGATAAATGTCTCCATCCTCACTCTTATAGACACTTATGGAAGAGATATCTTTTACCTGGTTATCCAGGAATGTTTTTATCAGCCAGTCTACCATTGCCAGGTTTTTCAGAAGCTCCGGCACCTCTTCCGGAGAAGGTAATTTTTCAGGCAGCCCGGAAATGGTGGAAGGCAATTTTGCCCCTTTAAGTTCAGCATATTCGTTCCATTCTTTCTTCTTCTGATAATATGTTTCCATGAAGTAAAGCACGGGATTCTGTCCCTCGGGCACCTCAAAATTAGAACTCCGGTACAATACCTTTCTCATCCGGGCATACTCTTCTTCCAGTATTTTATCCCCTGCTTCCATGGCTTTTATCAATGCCGTGGAAGGAGGCCCCTCGGGAGAGGAATAAAATCTCTTTACTTTGTCCAGGGCTTCTTGCAAAGCACTTTCTACTTCTGCCTTTTTAGCGATAAAAGGCCGGGCAAATATCACATAAAAAGCAATCAGCGCCCCTACCATAAGCACCAGAAAAATAATAAGTTTTTTCATTGTTACTGTTTATTATTCTTTACCTTTCACTTTAACCTGCAGTAAAAAGGCAACTTCTTCCCCTTCCCGGGCTACATTTACCAGTGTTACCTGTTCCAGAAGAGGCGAATCCTGCAAACGAGAGATATATTCATCCACGCGGGGGAAGGATTTCGTCTTCCCGGAGATAAGGAAAGAATCCCCTTGTTTTATTTCTCTTTTAGCTACAGGCTCTCTTCTTCTCCTTCTCCTCCCTTCATACCCTTCTGCCGGCCCGGTAGGTTCCACCATCACTGCTCCGTACTCTACTACCTGCGACCTTCTCTCCGGTCTCGTTGTTTCAGATGCCTCCCCTCGCTCTATCTTGGTGATATATATGTCCGAAGGGGTTAAAAGAGAAATTTCCCTCAGGAAATCAGACCAGAAAGTCTTCCGGGAAAGAATGCTTTCTACCTCTTTTATTTTGCCTTCTATTTCTCTCCTCTTTGCATATAATTCTTTTATCTTGGGAATGTACGGCTCAAAACTTTTCACCGCTTTTTCCACCCTCTCCAGCTTGAGCTGTGTAATTGTATAATCCTGGTAAGAAAAAGCGGATAAGGTCGCTGCCACCAAGGGGATAAGAATTCCGGAGAGATAGAAGTAAGGCTTCTTCCTTTCCATGACCTTCTTCCTCACCACACGGGGAGGAAGGAGGTTGACTTCTAAGGAAAGGTCCACAAGCGGCCGGAGGGCAAGGCCCAGGGTAATGCCGTAGTAACCATCGTCCACACCTGCCGGCCGGGAAACTTTCCCCCAGGGATCCACACTGCGGATATTTCCCGGGAAATAGGAAGAAAGGAACTTCAAGAACTGCGGGCTACTGGAAATCCTTCCATGCACCACAATCTCGTCAAAAGAGGCCACCTTTTCCACCTGGGAAAGATAATAATTCATGGTGCGCTTGATTTCGGTAAACAGGTCCTGCCATACAGACTCCACAGCTTTATCTTCCCCGGAAAAAAGCACCTGCATTGCCTCGTTGTACCCTTCCCCCTTTTCCTTCATTATCTCCCTCAACATGTTTCTTTCCCCGATAGGGATAGAGCGAGTAAAAGCAAGAGTATTTCCTTCTTCGATGATGATATCGGTAAAATTCCAACCGACTGAAACAACGATGCTCGTAGTATCCGGGGCAAGAAATTCGTTATATATAAGGGCATTATGAAGAGATATCACGGAGATATCCACCACATCGGGTTCCTTCCCTCCTCCCTGCCTTACCTGTTCCACCAGGTTTTCCACCATCTCCCCTTTTACGGCTGCCATGGTAACCTCTACGGAGGTAGTCTTCTTTTTCAGAATCGTAGAAAGATGGTAATCCCAGACCACTTCCTTCAGGGGAAAGGGTATTTGCTGCTGCACCTCATAACTTACTATCTGCTTGATTTTTCCCTTTGGCACCGGGGGAAGCTTCATCTTCCTGACAAAAGCAACCTGTCCGCCCAACCCCGTCACAAGCACTGTCTTCCTGAGCTCCATCCCCTCAAGCATTCTGCTTATACCTTCCCGCAGGGCAGCATCTCTTTCTTCTTTTGAGGGGAGGTCAGGGGGAATAAACATGGAGCGGGCAGACAGTACCCTTATTTCTTTCCCATGCTTTTCCAGTTGTAATACCGATATAAGATTACCCGATATATCTAAACCTATACTTGTATTCCCTTTGGGATTCATGGATGGCAATAGTTTATCACAGAAATATTCACTTTACAAATCCATTGTGCCATTATTCTACCTCAATTTCAAATGCATGCCAACCTAATATATCCGGGGCCGGCAACTGCTTTTCCCCGCTCTTGTTATTCCGTCGAGAGAAGGGGGAGAGCTAACGCGAACCGGGAGCTTGCAAGCTCCTCCCGCTGCAGGGTGGAATAAGTCCTCCACGACTTCAAGAGTTCTGCCCTCTGAAATTACCCGCTAAACCTTGCAGTCTTTTAATAGTTTCCCTAATCTCCCTCTTCCCAGGTCCAGAACCTACGGGGGGGAATGGGGTAGTAAAACTGCGTATTTTCGCTGGAACGGTAAATCCAGGTTCTTATGTCTATGTCAGAATTGGCAGGAGTTGAAGTATAATAAACTTCCACATAGAAAGTATGGGAGCCGGGAGACAAGGAACCCGTGGTATATGTCCCTTCGTATATGCCGTTACTGCCCGACCAGGTGTAACTGCTGGTGGGGATTAAATTACCATCCAGATATATGTTGCAACCCTGCGTTGCTGCGGAGTCACCCACACTTCTCCACCTGAAATAGGCCACGTTAGAAGAAGTAATTCCCGCCGGGCCCTGAATAATCTGCACCTTGGGAGTATCGCTTTCTATGGTCCAGTAGTAGGTATTACCTCCCAGTCCCCAGGTTTCCTGGGTCTCATAGTTCCCGGCCTTATCCAGGTAGCGCACCTGGAAAATGTAGGTCTTCCCCTTCTCCAGGTTTGAATAAGGAGCAGACAGAGTGGTATTGGTAGCTCCATCCACAAACCCGTAATTCTGGGTAGGGTCGCTCCACTTGTTATTGTCCGGGGTATAATTTAACAATCTCCACCTTACTAAATAAGTATCGGAAACCTGGTCTTCCTGGGAGGGGTACGCCTGCGCATAGGGGTCATAAGAGGTCCAGGTGAAATCTGCCGTGCTGGAGTCAGGAGCGGCCGTGGTGGAGACAATGGAGGTGGTCATGGGAGTGGTATCCACGGCAAAAGCAGTATCAGAGAGAAGCATCTCATTCCCTGCCCGGTCATACACCCTTACCTTGAGAAGATTGCGAACTCTACTCTCCTGGTTAAAGGGGATCTTATCTATTTCCAGGAATTTTTTATCCGGATGCACCGCTCCTTCAAAGGGGGTATCCAGGCTTACAATATCTGACCAGGCAGTATAATTATTAACTCCGTCCGTAGAGTAGGCATACTGGGGCGGGCTATCCGGAAGAGCAGTCTCGTTTAAACCCGAGGCATCGTTCACGCTTCCAGTGGGATTTTTATCTTCCACCCATATTTTAAAGGAAGGGGTGCGGGAGATTAACCAGGTATCAGCCGTATTTATCTCTATCCAGCCGCTGTCCCTGTTGTCAATATCGGTGATATCATTACCATTACTCCCTCCCCGCCAGGAAGGCTTAATTTGAGGATAATAACCGCTCTCCCATACCAGACGAGGCGGGGTGATATCTTTCATCATATTTACCAGGGCAGAATCACCGCCATCTGCCTCCGAGACTTCAATGGTCTTGGTAGCATTGGTGGGTAAGGTTTCTTCGTTTCCGCTATTATCCACGGCTCTCACCCGGATTAGATAGCCTGCTTCATCCAGGTCATCCGCAGACAATTCATACTGCCAGGTGGAGTAGTTGCCCCCCGTGCTGGTATCTGTGACTCTATCCCAGCTGCTCCAGCTATAATCATTGTAAGAGGTTGGCCAGGTGCCGCCCTGGGGCCTCTTGCCCCAGGAGATTTCCACATAGTCCACTCCGCTTCCGGTATCGGTGGAGGTACCATTGATGACGATAGGCGATTGGTGCACAGAGCCAAAGCAGTAGGTTACCTGGTTATCAATATATTTTACGCGGAAGAGGTCCGTATCCCGGTTATCCCGCAAGGGTAAGCTAATAACAGATTCTGGCGAGGTATTATCACCTCCCACAGGGGCAAAAGTAATTCTTACTTCATCAAGCGCAGGAGAATAAGCATTATCCAGGGTCTTCAAGTATGCCCTGTACTGGAGATAACGGGCAATGGGCTTGACCTTAACATTATCAAAGTAGGCGGTTCCCGAGGAATGAATGGCCAGGTAGGAAGGGGTATAGTCAGGGGTGGAAGTCTGGTAACTACCCACACCCGTTACCACTGCAGTCAAATTTTGGGTTCCTGCCACATCCCATCTTTCCCAGGTTACCCGGTATTCTGTCCCCGGGTTATAATTGCCCAGGAATTGCGTATCAGAAAGCGTCCCATCATTTATGTACTGGGCATATACTTCCCCGTTCTCAAAGAGTACCCTGTAGCCGGTATTCCCTAGAACATTTTCCTGCAGGAACCC
>JALUVB010000153.1 GCA_027021085.1 bacterium | reverse complement strand
TGATCTGATTGCCTTACTGCTATCCACGGGAATGATTTCCACGGAGGCACTTAACTGGTCTGCTTTTTTATCTATTTTACGCAACTGCCAGGATACGGTAAGTATTTCTCTGGAAGGATACTTCTTCAGGATTAAGTCCAGTTTGCGGGGGATAAAATAAGGGATGCTCTGGGAATAGTATTCTTTCCCATCTTTATCTTTTACCTCAAAATAAAGTATGTTGGCTTTCTGCTGAGTTAAATCTACTTGACTTTGAAAATCTGCCGTTTCCTCCGGTGCAAGTCTGTATTCCTGGCTGGCTAAAATTTTGTCCCCCACCTTAAGAACTGCAGTAACCACCTTCTCGTTACTGGAGACGTTCCTGAGCTCTGCTCCAAGTTTCACCTTTCCCACCCGGAAACCGGATAACTCTTTCATCTTCACCGCAAGTCCTTCTCTACCAGTAAAAACTACTGTCCCAAACCCTTCACCACGTTTTTTGCTGGGTCCGGAGAAGTAGGACCAGGTATCCACCTCCCTCTTGAGCTGTCTCCAGTTGCGGAAAAACTGGAATTTCCATACTTCTCCTTTTTTAATTTCCTCAATACCAAGATCCTTAAGGGGAATGCGACTCTCCACAGTCCACCCGGACATGCTCAGATGGGATTTGACCTCCCACTTCGGATCCCATTTCAAGTTTGCCTCTCCACGCAAAGAGATGGAATATTCATAGGTAGTTTCTATACCATTGACCCAGAGTCGGTACATACTCCCTGTCGGATAACGCGGGATTATAAATACACCGAAGGCATCGTCAAAGTCAACATTGGTATCGTGGTTAAGGGCTGTGCTTTTGAGGATACCATGGAGAAGACGTTGCTCGGGCATATCCTTTGCTTCTTCAGGGATATCGCTCTGGAAAGCAAGATAGAGATAGGTTTTATCGTAGGTGATATACACACGACTCTGGGTTTCGGCGGCAGAAGCAGTGGTATTGTTGATGAATCCGGAGATAACCACTGCGTCCTTCCACTCCGAAGGATCAATCTTTCCATCTATGACTATCCTGGCACCGGTCTCAGGAACAAGAACTTTCTGGCTGGTCATCAATCGGCCCTCCTTTAAAAATTTTTGAAATATCTCATCCTCATTTAAGGCTCTATCGTAAATCTTGAATTCGTCAATGATACGGTTTGGCTCCTCGTCTCCTCCAAAAGATTGGCCTACCCGAAACCAGACTGGGTGCTGAATGGGTTCCATGCCCGCATCCCGCGCAGCAAGTTTCCCGTTTAAATAGATACTTACACCGCTATTTTTGTGATAAGTCAGGGCAAAGAAGTTCCATTTGTCCACCTCTATTCTATTCCCTAAATATAATCTCTGGACAATTCTCTCATTATTGGGCCCCTTTTTGGTGATGAGAAACATGAGGTTACCCGAGTTCTTATACTTATAGAACCGTGTCCAGTTACCTCCACCGAACATCTCAAAGAGTTCCTGGTGATTCTTTCTCGGGGAAAGGTAGTTTTTACCTTTCAGTCCCTTTACCCAAAAGGTTACTGTCCAGGAAGATGGATTGATATTACCTCTGGCCTTGTAATAAACAACCTGTCCATTGACACCGGTTAAAAGACCCCGACCTTTCAGACCCGGCACCAGCTTTAAAAGCGGGTCTTTCTGGGACTCCAATGCTTTATTGAAATCAGGATTATTCTGTTTGGCATTAAAAACTCCCAGGTTGAGACCCACAGATTTATCTGCATTTATCCCCCGATCAAAAGAGGCATAAAAAGTAATCTTTGCTTCCGCTGCTGCCAAATAGACAGGAATAACCAGGAATAATCCCGTCAAGCTAAAAATTCTCTTCATCCTTTGCACCTCCCTTTGGTTGGAAGGGAAATAAGAAATCCTTTTCTCGTTACATTATTCTTATTATAGGCGCTTCTTACCTACCACCTGGGGGTCTACTTTCCAGAGACTTTC
>JALUVB010000152.1 GCA_027021085.1 bacterium | reverse complement strand
TTAAGGGACGCAGGCCTTCGTTTGAAAAAGCTGCTCCTCCCGGAGAGGCTTTCCCTCTTTACCAGAAGGTGAGAGATGTGTTGAAAGAGGAAGGGTTAATTACGAAAACGGGCGAATTCGGAGCCAGAATGGAAGTGGAACTGGTAAACCAGGGCCCCGTTACTATAATTCTGGAAATATAAGAGTGAGTAGTTAGTAGCGAGTAGCGGGTAGTGAGGGGAGCATATTAGACTTTAGACCATAGACTTTAGACTATAGACTGGGGAAGCAGTAAACAGTGAATAGTGAACAGTAAATGGTGAATGGTAATGAGTAACGGGTAGCGAGTAGTGAGGGGGATAGATAGTGAAGAGTAAACAGTGAACAGTAAGCAGTTAATGGTAACTTGGTATCCTGGTTTCCTAGTAAAGGGGATAGATTTTGCAAGAATGACAAGCAACCAGCTTGCATGTCATGCCCGCCTGCTCCCGAAGGGCGGGCAGGATTACCAGGATACCAAGCAACCAGGATTACCGGGAAACGTAGAAAACTCGCACATGGCGTTAGCTATTAGCCCTGAAATATACGTGCTTCTTAGGGGAATAGTGTGAATATATCCAGGCTTCCTTTCATAAGTAGTGCCTGAATAAATTGCAGGAGGGGAAAGAGGAAAAGCTGTTGAGTGGGTATCTTGTTTGCTCCTTTTGCCGCGGATAGAAAGAGAAGCGGGGAAAGGAATATCCACAATCTTCCTACCTCGGATAAAGAGATGCCGGAAAAATTAAGAAAAACAAAAATTCCCAGGAGGGAAAGTTTATTGGAGAGGGATAAGGAGCGAAAGCCCAGGAAGAAGAGGTAAGAAAGGGGAATGCCGACAAAGGTAAAGAATTCAAAAGGATTATAGAAAATCCAGAAAAGATATGACCTGCCGGGAGCTGCTATTCCCAGGTAGGCAACTCTCCCTTCTTCCGTGAAGGCAGGAATAAGGTGGAAGAGGTATTTGAGAAGCGAAAAACCTGTGAAAGCCTGGAAGAGAAAAATGGTAGCCAGGAAGCCGGAAAGGGAGTAGATGTAGAGGGAGGAGTTTCTGTTTCTTTCAAATAGTAGAATGAAGGGAAGAATAAGGAGCAGGGAGAGGGAAAAAAGCGAGCCTATGGCTATGGACAGACCGGAAAGAAAGTATGCACTCCTCTTTTTCTGGCTGAAGAAGTAGAGAGAAAGGATAACAAACAGGGGGAGGAATTCTTCCAGGGTGGGGGAAAAGAGAAGAAGAGAAGGAATGAAGGGATAGAGAAGGGTAAGCGGTAGTGCGTTCTTTTCTCTTTTAAGCAGTAAAAAAAGGGGAATTATTCCCAGGGAAGAGAGGAAGGGCAGAAGTAGGCCCAGGAATATAAGTGCGGCTTTCTGGTAGTCTTTTAGATGCCACTTTTCTTTGTCTTCAAGAAACCGGAAGACTCTTCTGGCATCAAGTATGGAGTGGGAAGAGAGAGTAAGAAGGCTCCGGGTGAGAAAAGGGGAATAATAAAAGAGCTTGGTGGTTCCGCGGCAGAGCAGGGTCATCAGGGGAGGGTGTAGCTTAGGATGATAGTAGGTAACCTTGTCGGGATAATCAGAGAAGTATTCCCGGTTCATTTTCATTACCTGAGATTCCGTGAAGTAGCCGCTTATCCAGGGATAAGAGAGGACTATGATGTTTCCTTCCAATCCCAGGGGGCTTAAATACTGGAAGGATATTTTCACCAGGAAGGTAAAGATGAGCAGCAGGGCAAGAAGGATGTAGAGAGATAATTTTACCTGTCTTTCCGAATACTCCTGGTTATGCTTGCCAGGTGCCACCTTTCGATAGAGCAAAAAAATGGGATAGATAAGAATGAAAATTCCCAGGGGAAAGAAGGCTCGCCACCAGAAATTTATATCCTTGTAGTATTTCCAGACCCATTCCCCTTCTTTTCCCAGGGGGATTTTTCGCCAAACAACGAGAAGG
>JALUVB010000151.1 GCA_027021085.1 bacterium | reverse complement strand
ATAACCTCTCCTCACAATTCTCAGCCCTTTTTGGTGCTGCCATAGGTTATAAGGAGTTACCAAATCTACGCAGAAGAAGCGAGGAAAAAAGGAAAAAAAAGGAAAAAGCCCGCTTAGGAGTGCTTCTCTTCATATTGGGGCTTATCTCAGTTACTGTTCTTTCCTTTACCCCTCTACTGATAAAGAGTTTTCAATGGAACCAGGAAATTAAGATAAACAAGGAAAGAATCCAAAAACTTCTTCCTGTAATGGAAGAGGTAAAAAGGGTAGAAAAAGAAAAACAAGCAGTAGATGACAAAATAGCCTACATCAAGAAAGCTCTCCAGAATAAAGGCATTTCCTGGGAAAAGTTTGCTTCAGACCTGAGCCTAACCATCCCGGAAGGCGTCTGGATAAACCGTATGGAATACAACGGTGACAAAAAAATTACACTCTGGGGTTCTTGTTTTTCCGGGGAAAAGGTTGCTGCATGGCTGGAAAAATTCACTGCGAAGTCTTCCAACGCAAGCTCCCGTATTATTACCCTGGAAAAAAGGAAGGGAGGAAATATCTCTGACTTCCAGATAGAAATTGTTTTGAACAATGGATAGGAAAAAGACCGGATTCATCATTTTAACTGTTCTCTACATAGTAATTGTCTACCAGTTTGCTTTTCACCCTCTACTGATTCGCATACGAAAACTCAAGGACAACCTACAGCAGGTAAAGCTTCAATTGATAGCCGTGCAACAAACAGTAAATAAACTGGCCGGACTTCAACGAGAACTGAGAATCGAGAATGAAGTACGGGCAAAACTGGAAACCCGTCTTTTCTCTCCCACAGAATTCAATGATTTTGTCACTAACTTTACTTCCTGGGTTAAAGAACTGGGAGTGGAAACAGTTTCCATTAATTTCCAGGATGGCAAGAGCAATATTTATCCCAATAAGATTCTGGAAATATTTTTGAGGGGTTCTTTCCGGGACATTTCCAGGCTTTTACAGCAGGTGGAAAAGATGGAAAAGCTCGGCATTATAAAAAGTTTCTACCTGGAAAGAGTTTCTTCCCAGCCGGTAACTATCCTGAGCAAAATAGAGATAGAAATTGTTGTAAAGGAATAAAAAATGAAAATTATCACACTTTTACTTATCTTTATGGTTGCAACATTTTCCCTATCTTTCCCTGTTTTTGCCCAGGAATGGGGCAGAGACCCTTTCCAGCCACCGGAAGAAGAAAGCAAAATAGCCCCTCCCCCTCCCACAACTGCTGAAGAAGAGGAAGTAGTCTCCGAGCTCAAGCTTTCAGGTACCCTGACTTCTCCCAAGAAAGCAATAGCCATAATAAATGAAAAAATAGTCAGAGAAGGTGATAGTATCGGCGGATTCAAAGTATTCAAAATAGAACGGAAGAGAGTCCTCCTTACCCGCGAAGGTAAAAGCTATTCCCTTTACCTGGGACAGAAAAGAGAAGTCAAAGAAGAAAACAAGAAGTAAGACGCGAATAGCCCTCACTACTATCTACTCGCTACTAACTACTGTTCACTATCCTTCTAGTCTACAGTCTAAAGTCTACGGTCTAAGGTCTAAAATCCTGGATGCCTGCTTCCGCAGGCATGACAGGCGGGCAAAAACCAGGATACTAAGATACCAGGATACCAGGAAACCAATTCACTGTTCACTGCTTACTGTTCACTATTTACTATTTACTATCTTCCCTCGCTACTCACTACTGTTCGCTATCCTTCCAGTTTACAGTCTTTCTTATAACAAGATTCCGGGAATATCAATATAGTTAACCCTGCCGCTGTCGATATCCTCGCCTAAGTCCTTTTTAATTTCTTCTTTTGCGCTGAAGTAGATAATCTGCCAGCCCCAGGTAGAAATCTTTTTCAAAACTTCCACCTGTCTTCTTAATCTTTCGCTATCAGCCTTTATAAAGGGGTCATCCAGGATAAAAAATCCTTGCTTGCCTTTCATAAGTTTTTCCCCCA
>JALUVB010000150.1 GCA_027021085.1 bacterium | reverse complement strand
CCCGTGTACTCTATGTTCCAGGAAGCACAATCTTTGGGCTTATCCTCCCGCAGTATTAATCGGTTGCCTTCACCGGAGAGAATATCTTTTTTCCTTTTGCGGTCATATATGCGGGATAAGTTGCCCGTTTTCGGATTTAATTCTACATAAAGGTACTCGTTTTCCAGTGAAAACGAGGTTGTTTTTACTGGGGAAGGATAATTTTTACTCTTGGAAATATAAAAGGTGGAAATTCCACAGGGAGCAAGTTTTACCGCTGCTTTTATTTTACCTTGTGCTTCCCAGGTGGGATATTTCTTGCCTGCTTTATTAAATAGGCTGCCGTTATCTCCCTTCTTATCTCTTGCTAAAGGATGAATTCGTTCCCAGGGAAGAGGGTTCCATAGCGAGATAATATCTCCCTTTTGCTCTTCTGTTTTCTCCAGGGAAGAAAGAAGTTTGTTCTTTTTTGCTTCCAGAGTTCCCCATAAACCCTCAAATTCTTTTTTTGCATCCTCATACACGGGACGAATGCTGCTTCCCGGAAGAATATCATGAAACTGGTGGAAAAGCAGGGTTTGCCATTCTTTCCGCAGGTCTAAGTTACCGGAAGCAGGTTTAGTAAAAGTTTCCAGTTTTTCCAGGTTCTGTAATTGTACTTCGGTTTCCCTGTTCCACCTTTTCACCTCCGATTGTGTGGTGAAAGTTCCGCGGTGGTACTCTAAATATAGTTCGTCTTTCCAGACCGGGATATCTGGCTGGTGCGCCAATTCCCGGAAATACTCTTCAGCCCTTATGTACCTCAAGTTAGGGAAAACCGGTATTCTTTTTAACTTTTTTACCTCTTCCAGCATTTCCCGGGTGGGCCCCCCTCCATGGTCTCCCACTCCAAATAGCCAGAGAAGGTCCGGGTATCCGGTGGCTATATCCATCTGCTTTAGGTAATCTACCATGGAAAGTGGGTCAATAGGCTGGTTCATAGTGCAGGAAATAAGACACAGGATACGGGAGCCATCTGGCCCCTCCCACCAGAAAAAACGGTGAGGAAAAGGATTTGTATCGTTCCAGTTCATCTTCTGGGCTATAAGATACTTTATGCCAGCACGAGAGAGTATCTGGGCAAGATTCCAATTATAGCCGAAGGAATCAGGGAGCCATTCCACTGCCGGTCTAACGGAAAATTTGTCCTGATAGTATGTGATTCCCTGTTCCAACTGGCGGATAAAGGATTCTCCATCGGGAAGATTCGCATCGTATTCAACCCAGCCACCCCCTACAATTTCCCAGCGGCCTTCTCTTACTCTTTCCTTTATGCGGGAAAAAACTTCCGGATAAAATTCTTCCATCCATTCATAAGTCTTGGGTTGACTCTGCGCATAAATAAACTCCGGATACTCCTCCATTCTATCCAGTACCCCCTGAAAAGTCCCCCGGCAGATTTCTACGGTTTCTCGCCAGCGCCACAGCCAGGCCAAATCAATATGGGCCTGTGCAACCAGACTTATGGTGTAGTTCCTGGCCAGTTCTGAGAAAGGATTAAGTCTACCGCGTATATCTTCCAGGCTCTTTAAGAATTTTTTCTTTCCTTCCTGTAAAGAGATAGAATTGACCGTATTCCTCAATTCTTTCTTCAGTTCTTCTCTTCTCGCCTCGGGAAGGGAAGAACGATTTACCGCGGCTTTATATTTCAAAAAATAGAGTTTCTGAGTAATATTATTATCAATAAGAGAACATGATACCTTTAGAGAAATAATGAGAGGCTCCAATTCTTTGCTTTTATCCTCTTCTCTCCATTTCTTCTCTATTGCTTCAATTTTTTCTCTTATTTCCTGCATTTCTCCTCCCTACAGTAAAAAAATATGGCTAACCTGAAATTAACGAGATTATTTGGTCTTTTCATTGCCCGGAAAACGAAACTTCCAGATTCTATCATAACGTAAGTATTCTTTCAGGTTTTTAATTTACCTAAATAAAATGAGCATGAGCTCTTT
>JALUVB010000149.1 GCA_027021085.1 bacterium | reverse complement strand
CCACCTATGCTGCCCGGGCAGGTGACCACCTCTACAATGGCTCATTTGAGAGAATTGTTAAGTTATCCCCGACAGATAAGAGAATAGCGCTATATGAGAAAAAGGGCTGGAAATTCCCCCGGCCGATTATCTTCCCCAAGAAATGGGGAGTGAACCCCGGTACGGCGGGGAAAGGCTCTACCCTGGAGGTGGTGACTAATGGTGCACACATGGGGCAGCGATTCCTTCGCATTGGGGGTGGCGGTCATGTTGTAGCCAGTTACGGAAAAGTAGAGAAGAGCAAGCCGTATGAAGTAACTCTCTGGGTGCGGGGTAAAGGTAAGGTATGGGCGGGAGTTTACTGTTATGCTGGTCCTCCGGCAAAGTTCATCAGTACCAAGACCATACTCTCGGTTAATATAGATAGCAATGAATGGGTGCAATACCGGGCACTATTCCGGAACAATGACCCCAAAGTATACGCTGCCAATCTTGTCTTATCCGCCACCGGTCCCAAGCCGGTAGACATAGACGATGTAGACTTTTTCCCCGCAAGTCCGGGAGAGGCGATGGTGGTAGAAGAACTATCCAAACTCTACAGTACCGGCGCGCTTATCGAGAATATGAATGTGGTGCAGGCGGATGAGAACTTTGCCCGAAAGCAGGCAGAATACAAGACTGCTTTAAAGAAATTCCGGGCTAAATCCGCCGGCTTGGATGAGGAACTGGTAGAATCCCTGGGAAAGGAGATAAAAGCGCTTGACCCTTATGTTTTAACCAAGGGTATCACTGCAATACAGGTTTCCTACTACAACGAGATGATAGCCATGACCCGGGTATTAAGCCGTCTTAGCGGGGAGAAGGTTGCGCAGGCGACGCCGGTAAGAGCAAAAGCAGTAGAGATTAAAAAGGCGGTGGCCTATCACAGGCCAGGCTTTCGTCCGGCGCGGGCAGGAACAGTTACCATAAGCGAGATTAAACCCGACCGTATTCTTTATAAAGAAAATGATGAAGCAAGCATAAAGGCCACTATAGTGAATAAATCGGATAAGGTAGAGAAGGGAACACTTGTTGCGCTCATGCACCTTGACCTGGACACGGTGCGCGAGCTTAAACGGGAACCCGTTGCTATTGCTCCAGGTGAAAAGAAGATATGGAGATTCAGTTACAATGTGGGTCCGGAGACCTACGGCCGGGGAATTGAGGTTCGCTTCGTGGATGAAAAGGGAAAAATAATAGACAGCTGGCAGGAATTCTACCAGGTGGCGGCGGAATGGATGCGGGTGTTGATGCCTACAAGTGGTAGCAGGTATCAGAATTATCAGCACTACCATTCCGGCGAGCCGACCGATTTTGGCGTTCACGTGGCAGATGCCGAAGTTTACCTCTCCGGGCAGGCGCGTTACCGTATAAACCAGGCGGCACGCAAACGGCGAATAGAGTTTCTCAAAAAGAAGGGGATAAAACAGGCCTTTTATCAAAACCGTTCTTTTAGCGGGATAATGGGTTATGAAGAGGTGCGGAAGCACCCCGAATATGTCTTGTATGATGAAAACGGGCAGTTTGCCATTGACCCTGTTTACAGGGTGTATCCCAACCCCATGGAGCTGGCTTCACCTATTGAAGTTGGGCCCAAGCGTAAACCTGAAAAACCCTACCTTAACCGGGCATACACCTCCTGGCAGCATGTACCGGCAAACCTGGCCCGTGAAGATGTAGTTGCATACGGGGCAGAATGCATAAAGAAATATGCTAAGGAGCAGGGTTTTGACGGCGTATTCTTTGATGGAATATTTGGAGTGAGCAGAGGATACGGTTACGACGGCAAACCGGTTGTGCCTTTCGATGACAAGAGAAAGATTGCGCACTTTAATGCTCGTGTCCGAAATATTTACCAGGGAATTCTCAAGCGAGACGACCCCGATTTCGGCACCTGGTTTAATTTCTCCTACGAGTCAGTGGAGTACCAGAGACGCCGGGGCAATATATCACTTATTGGCAGTGGTCTGGGAAATGACGTAAGCGATGAAGCCATAAGGGCGCTGACCGACTGGAAGAACGTAGCCTGCCTTATGGAATGGCAGAATACATTCCGCGGCGGAGAAAACCAGGGCCAATACCCGGCCAAATCCCTCAGAGCTTTTGTTGAAAACCGGGATTATCTGGTGCAAAAATATGGAGCAAATGTTGTCGTAGGCTGGATCGGGATACCAATAGACCGCAAAAACCCGGGTCCTTCAAAATGGGGCTGGCCGACAATAAACTACTTTATGGCGCAGATTATCGCCACCCAGTACCATGTGGTTACCTGGGATATGCCGAGTTTTGACCCCGGTTTTCAATTCCAGACGCGTTACTCGCGTTTGCTCTGGGCCCGGGATATCAAGGTGGTACCAGCAGAAAAAGTAGCTAAAGTAATCCAGTTGCAAACGCCGGAGAAGATCTGGTGGAAGCGTTTGGTGTACAAACGCAAGAGAGATGACGGCTACGACCTGATAATCCATCTCGTTCGGATTCCTCCCACGCAGAAATGGGACATAAACTGGGTGGACGAGCCGGCGCCGCTTAAAGGGGTAAAAATCACTGCGGATATCGGTTCGGCGAAGCTGCAAACGGTGCAAGCCCTGCGTCCCTACTACTACGAGGAGAAGCAACAGCCGGTGCAGAAGGTGCTCAAAGCGAAAGTAGGTGGTGGTAAAGCCACAGTGGAGGTGCCTTCATTCCGTTATTACACCATGGTAGTCTTCCGGGTTAAAACCAGGTAGTATTGAAATTTTTAAAGTCTTATACGATGAATTCATGGATACAGAGATAAAACTTATTAGAGAAATTAGAGATAAGGAGATGGTTATGAGAAGTAAGCCGTGGATATATTTTACTCTTATCATGGCTGTAGCTGTGTGGGCCGTAGCTCTGGGAGGTACAGCTACGGCAGGCAAGGTTACCTCCCGGGTAGAGATGAGAGCCGGCAAGGCATACGTAACCATTGCCAATCCTTTTATAGCACTTACTTTTGAGCCAAGTCGGGGAGGAAGGTGTGTAAGTTTCCGGTTTCTTGACAATGGAGAAGAAATCATCGGTAAAACTCCTTACTCCGGTATGTTCATAGACCACTGGGCAAAATACAGCTGGCCGAGTGGTTTGATGTGGCTTCCCTATAAATATAAGCTTGTGGGGGACGGTAAAACGAAGGTGGGTATACAGCTATGGATAAGAGTGCCGGAAAAAGGTGGGGGTAAAGGAGCCAGGACAGCAGCAGCATCTTTAAAGATACCCACTTCACCTGATTTAGTAGGTCTTATTGTACAGAAAACCATCTGGCTAAATGCAGATAATGATGTAATTGTGGTTGATGAAGAAATCAAGAATCCCACCCAGGAATCGCGCTCAGTGGCACCGTATATTCAGCATAATCTGAACATGGGTGGCAGCCGTTACTATGACAACTGGTATATGCCTTCCACCAGGGGAATTGTGGTAAGAGTTGAACCGAGTAAAGCTGGCGGTAAGCCAATCGGCCCCAACTGGGTGCTTGACCCGGTAGCTGGCTGGATAGCAGTAAACGACCGGCAGAGCAAAAGAGGAATGCTCTTTGTCTTTGACTACAACTACCTGGAAAAAATTTATACCTCAGGTGTGACCGCGGAATGGTTTATGGAAAGTGTGCCGGTAGGGCCGGGCAAGTCGTTCAAATTCAGTTATATTGTCAAACCTATCAAGGGCTTTGAAGATATTGTGCACGGTTCCAGGAACATCGTGGCAGATATTCGTCCGGATGAAAAGGGGAACAAAATCCAGGTAGCTTTTGATATTGCAGCGGTGAGCAAAAGGCTTTCCGGGGTTACTGCAGATTTTCGGATAGTGGGCTGGAGGAGCAAGAAAGAGATAGATAGAAAGTCAATAAAAATAGGCCGGCTCGGGTTTGACAAGGTACGCAAAGAATTCAGCTTCCGGCGGCCGAAGAATCTTGCTGACGGCGTGGTGATAAAGGCAGTTGTGCGGGGAAATGGTTTTGAAGACCGGTTTGAATATTACTATGCCGGTGACAGGGAAGAGTATGATAGGAGATACAATCCCTTTGCCACAAAGGGAATGGCGCTTGCCGGGTCAAAAGGCGGTGCTTATTTCCGCAAACAGCCGCGCAAGCACAAAATATTTGAGAAGCCCGATTTTTCCAGAATTGCCCGGCCGGCTCCGGACAGATTCAAGGTGCTGGTAGTTTTTGGCCTTTACACCCAGATATTGAACATAGACGATGCCCTTGCCGGCTGGAGACATAAAGGAAACACACCTCAATTCACCTGGGCGAACTGTCCTCCGAATGCCGTAGAAACCTTTCCGGGGACTTATGACGAGCTTTTCTCCTACAACACCGTGGTATTGAGCGATGTAAACTACAAGGCCATAGGAGATATTGGTTTTGAGATGATTTGCGATTATGTGGAGCAGGGAGGGAATCTTCTGGTAACCGGTGGTCCCTATGCATTTGGCAATGGTGAGTTTGAAGACACGCGTTTTCTTGAAGTACTGCCGGTAAAACTCTCGGGCCCCTTTGACCTAAAATGGGCTGGCAAGGGTAAGTCCTGGAGACTGGAGCCGGTAAACTCCTCCCACCCGGTATTGAAAGGAGTCTCCTTCAGGCAGTCCCCCCGGGTTTTCTGGATGCATTTTGTAGAACCCAAGAAGGGGGCAGAGGTGGTATTGCAGGCAGGCGGCCACCCGGTGCTTATCCTGGGACGGTATGGCAAGGGGAGAGTGGCGGTGCTGACCCTGAGCCCCACGGGGGAAGCAAAGCCGGGCGAGGTTGCCTGGTGGGACTGGGACGGGTGGTCTCCGCTTATGAAAAATATATTTACCTGGTTGAATGAGTAAAGGTATAAAAATGAGGAGGGTATAGATATGAGATTTGTAATCGTTTTGGCTTTACTGGGATTTCTGGGGTTTGCCTCGGTTGAGGCAGGAATAAGAAACGGCAGTTTTGAGATAGTTATTACCGCGAAGCAGGATTCCCCTTCCATCAAACGAGCTATAGAAAGAGGGTGGGAGTTTTCCACTCCTCCTATCTTCCCGAAATTCTGGAGAATTAATCCTGCATATCCGGGTAAACTGGATGTAGTAAAAGGTATAGCCCATACGGGGAAGTACAGTATTAAATTGGGAGGTGGTGGACATCTCATTACCACCTTTGGCCCGGTGGAGAAGAACAGTGCCTATAAATGCAGTGTATGGGCTAAGGGTAAAGGGACTCTGAGTCTGTTGTTTTACCAGTATGGGGGAAAGCCGGGGGAACCAATGAAATTTCTCCCCCCTTCCAGTGCCCGGGGTAATATTCCTATCAAGAATGTCCCGCTGAAGGGTAACTGGACAGAGTATGTGGGGTTTTATAAGCCTGCAGCCATAGTTCAGAGAGTCAATCTGGTTCTTTCAATTCAGGGCGAAGGCTATATTGACGATGTTAAGGTAGAAAAAGCGAGCATACTGGATGTTGCAATCTTTGATGAGATGCAGAATATGAAAAAGACGGGTAGGTATCTTCTGATGGATTCTCAGGTTAATATGATGAGGTTTGAGAGAAGACTGGATAAAGCAAAGAAAAATCTGGCAGAGATAAAACCAGTTCTCAGGGACAGTTCTCTGAAAAATAAGGCAGAGTTGGTGAGACTAATGGAAGAGAAGATAAACTATTTATTGGATAAGGAGAATATTAACCGAAATGATTACAACACGGCTACAGCGTTACAGGGTATATCTGAAAGGTTGCGTAAGGAATTCTCCTTTAAGGATGTATCGGAGTAGGCGCTATGCTATGGCAGAGATGAATGGATTGAATTTACAGGTCAGCAGTTAATGGAAGGAGGCAAAGCGAGAATGAGAAAAAGTGTAGTGTTATTGGGGGTGATTTTTTTATTGGGTACATATTCCCATTTATTTGGGGGAGAAGCGTACGATAAGTTGATTCTGCAGACAAAAGGGCTTGTAGGCTACTGGAAACTTGATGAAAAAGACGGTACTTTTGTCAATTCTCTCCGCGATAATTATACCGGGACAGATGAAGGCAAAAGAGTTATGGAAATGAGCCTCAAAGATAAAACAAGCGGGATAAAGGTTTATAAAGATACCACCTACCCGGAGCCTTACAATAGTGCAGATAATTTTTACGGGAATCACTACATCAGAATATGGAGGCACGGGGATGATTTTGATATGCGCACGGGAGATTTTTCCCTGGAGGCCTGGATTAAAGTATCCCGTATTCCTGTCACCACTGTCCCGATTGTGGGTAAAAGCTCCCCCTTTGGTAAAAGCTACGGGTTATATTTAACCAAAAACATGAGTGTGAGCATGACTATATGGGAAAATCGTTCTAATTACAACACGGCTGTTACTCCTGCAGGGAGCATAAGACCGGGAGAGTGGTACCATGTTGTGGGGGTGAGGGAAAAAGATACTCTGAGAATATATGTTAATGGCATTCTGAAGGGAGAAAGGGCAAAAGGCTTTGATATAGACACTGGGGGATATGGCAATTTACATTTTGGAGGCTTCAGGCTGGGTAAAAGATTCACAGGAAAGATGCGGGATATTGCCTTGTACAGAAAGGCTCTTGGAAGTAATGAAATAAAGGAACACTTCAAAAGCGGTAAAGAACAATTTCTTAAAGGGGGCAGCTTATGAAAAACATAAAAGTATTAAGGATAATTTCTCTTGTGGCAGGGATGATTGCGCTTCTCTTTGCCAATGTTTTAATCGCTTCACAGCCTCCGCAGCGTTCACTGCGGATTTTCCTGGATGCGCAGGGAGACGGAGAAATCTGGAAGTATCGTATCACATATCGTTCCCAGGCAAAAGAGAACCCCAGGATAATAATGGAGCTTTACAGCAGAGAAGACCGGAAATTAGCCACTATTCTCAGTAGAAAATATCCTTCCGGGGCAGGAATAAGCGGCACAATAGATTTAACCCCTTACGGAAAAGGCACTTATCGTTTGTCGGCTAAGGCATATGTAGGAAATAATGAGGTTGCAGGCAGAGAAGAAAAGATATATTACCTGGAGGCGCCCTGGAGGAGTCTTGATATGGAGTTAAAAGAGGTCCCTTATCCCTGGACACCTGTGAGGCAGAAAGGGGAGAGAACTCTGGTATGCTGGGGAAGAGAATACACTCTGGGCAAAGGCCTTTTGCCGCAATCCATAATCACCCAGGGTAAAGAAGTTCTATCTGGCCCGGTAGTATTTAAAATCAGGCAGGATGGCATGCCGCTTTCCTTCCGCTTCAGTGCGGCGAAAACCGACCTTAAAAAACCAACAAAGATAGTTATGTCAACTAAGGGGAAAGGGATTGAGAAGAATGACCTGACCATAAAGACCGTAACCTCGTTGGAATTCGACGGCATCATGATAATGGATATCACCCTGCAGGGCAGGGATTTGAGCAGTATTGATGATATCACCATTGAAATCCCCATACGTGGCGAAGCTGTACGCTACCTCAGAACAGTGAGTAGAAGCGGGAGCTTATGGGTGGATTCAAAAACCATTGTTAAGCCTGAAAAGCCGGGTTTTATTTTAAAGAGATATTTCACCCCTTTCCTCCTGGTGGGAAATGACGATATTGGTCTCTGCTGGTTTATCAATTCCAACCGGGAGTGGCCCAACAGTTTATCCGGCTCCAGAGATTCAATTGAGGTGGAAAACAGCGGAAAGGAAGTTATTTTGCGTCTTAAAATCCTGAAAAAGGGGCAGACCATAAAAGGGAAACAGTTCCATTTCCGTTTTGGCCTGCAGGCTACCCCGGTGAAGAAGCTCCCACCTTTTGTGCGCAAAATCAGAAGGCTGAGAAATACAGTAGTGGACCCGAATCCGGGGGTTTATAAATATCCGGGGTATCCTGAATGGTCAAATGAAGCACTTATGCGTAAATTGATTCAGCAGGCAAATAGCAAAGATTCAGACACAGCTCCTTCTGTATATGCCAAACTTATGATTCCTTCACGCATCCCGGAATGGAAAGTTTACGGCAAGAGGTGGCATTGGGACGGAGGAGAAGATTTCTACTGGTGGGTAACAAAAAGAAAAGGATGGCCCTATGATGTTCCCATGATGCGACCCTGTATGGGCTCAGATTTTAATAAATATTATGCCTGGTTACTTGTGAAGCAAATGAAAGAGTACAATATTCACGGATATTTCTGGGATGGTGTATTTTCCAGCGGGTGCCGTAATCCCTATCATGGTCATGGAGATAAAGGGGCGCTTGATTTCAGTTATGAGGATTCGGTGCGCTTTTTCAGGTATATATATGCGATGGGTAAAAAACTATATGGCATAGGTGAAAGAGGTGGGTTCCAGTGGCTGCACGGTGAAGCTGGCGCACCACCTTCCATATATGCATATGCGGATATGGTTATGGTAGGTGAAGGCTATAATGCTGTTAAAGATAATTACCTGGAAGTGGTTTCGCTTGATGAAATTCGGGCAGAATGGATGGGCAAACAGTGGGGATATGCGGTGCAATTGATACCCCAGTTTGGCAAACGCAGAGAATACAGGAAATATGTAAATCCCAAGAATACCCGGGGATTGATGGCGTTGTTACTACTACATGATGTAGGAGTAGATCCCCTGGGGGTTTATATAGATGTAGATACAGTGAAAAGAATCTGGAATAGTATAGATAGCGGCTTCGACTACGAGGATGCTGAATTTTACCCCTATTTCAAGAAAAGCACTCCGGCAAAGGTCAGGGGAAAAGATGTATATGTAAGCCTGTACCGAAAACCAAGCGGGAAAGTGATGGCGGTTGTAGCAAATCTTTCCAAGGAAAACTTAAGAACCAAGGTAACCTTTGATTTAAAGAAGCTGGGGATGAAACAGATCAATAAATGCACGGATATCGAGAATAATTTCACCCTGGATGTGTTGGAAGGCAATTCGGTTAAAGTTGTCGTGCCGGCGAATGATTTCAGGCTCCTGGTTATTGAGTAAGAAGGGAAAATACATGAACATGAGGATGGGTATATTACTTTTAGGCATATTCTTTTTAGCGGGTAGTATTAACGGTGAAGTCTTTAACGGCAGTTTTGAAAAAACCACCATAAAG
>JALUVB010000148.1 GCA_027021085.1 bacterium | reverse complement strand
AGAGCAGGGGGCTGTCTGCGGGTATTCATTGATTTATCCCGATGCAATCTGGTATAAATGGATATGACTGAGCTTTCTTCGGAGGTGATTAAGTGGGATTTCCCGGGAGAAAGCGTAATTTTTGATTTAAAGACCAATATCCCCTACCTGCTTAACTCCACTGCGGCTTTAATCTGGAAGGGGCTGGAACAGGGAGCGGATGAAGATAGAATCGCAGATAATCTGCAGGAGGAATTCAGGATAAGCAAAAAAAGGGCAGGGAGTGATATAAGCAGGTTAAAAGATTTTCTGCGGAGAAAGGGAATCATCCGGCAGGATGCTACCAGCGAGGTGAATCTTAAGGGATACAGCATGCATCCTTTCCTGCCGGACGGAGCAATATTGAGAATTAAAGAAATTAGCATTGATGAACTGGAAGCAGGAGATGTGATAATCTTTAAGAGAAAAGGGGCAAGGATAGTGCATAGATTACTTGGAAAAGGGCAGGATGAAGAAGGCAGAGAATTTTTAGTTACGCGTGGCGATGGCAATCCTACCAGCGAGGTGGTTAAAAAGGAAGAATTTGTGGGAAAAGTGGTGGGAGTTTCTCTGGATGGGGAATGCTTTCTGGCTCCCGGAAGTCTCCGCTGGAACTTGATTGTTATCTTGCACAGAATCTTCTCTTCCTTTGGGGATAAAGGCTGGAAGAAGAAAATGAAGGGACTGAGAAGAAGGTTTTTTGCGTTGTTAGCCTACCCGGGGAAAATTAAATGAGATATTACCGGCAAAACCCAGAGGTGGTTTATCGGCAGGAGGGGGAAGATGCTTTCCTTTTTCATCCGGGAGAAGACCGTCTCTATCTTTTAAACCAGGTAGCCTGTTATATATGGGAATGGTGTAAAGAGCCTCTTTCGGAAGAGATAATAATAGGCAAATTAGAGGAAGTTTTCCCTGAGGTAGGGAAAGAGAGCCTGGGAAAAGACGTAAAAAGTTTCATAGGCTCCCTGCTGAAAAGAAACCTGCTGATTGTGAATAATGCTTAATTATCCCTCTGCCCCTTTTCTTGTTGCCATCCGGCTGACCAATCGCTGTAATCTTACCTGCAAACACTGTATTGTTTCCTCCTCCTGCTCGGCAGGGGGAGAGCTTACTACTCAGGAGTGGCTTTCTCTTTTTGCCGAACTCAGGAGAATCAAGGTATTTCGCTTAAACTTAACGGGGGGAGAGCCCCTGTTCAGAAAGGATTTCCCCGTGCTCCTGGAAAATATTGCTGACTCTCATTTTACTGTTTCAATTAATACCAATGGAACACTTTTGAAGCGTCCGCTGGTGCTTTCAATCAAATCAATGCTTGAAAACAACCTGAAATTGCGTCATATCCAGATAGGGCTGGATGGCTCCTCTCCCCGGACCCACGATGCTCTGCGGGGAAAGGGAACATTTGAGAGAGTGAGAAAAGCGGTGGATAATCTTCGCAGCGAAGGCATACCTTTTCGTTTTTTCTGTGTGGTAACCAGGTTGAATATTGCAGATATTCCGCAGGTGGTGCACCGTTGTATGGAGTGGGGAGGGTTGAGTGTGGAGCTTTGTCCCCTGGTAATGACGGGAAGAGCCGGCGAATACAAAAATCATCTGGCTCTGCAAGCCAGGGAAAGAAAACAGCTTTTGGAGACCGTAATTTCCCTGAACAGGGATTTCCCCTCTTTTATCACCGGAAGTTTCCTCTACTGGGCAAAGATTCTGGAAAGTGCAGAAATTCCCGTGCCGGTAAGGGGTGGTAAACTACAAGCTTGCAGCGCAGGGGTTACGGTAGCGGGCATAATGGCGGATGGTTCGGTGATTCCCTGCGATGCCATGCCCGATGTGAAGGCAGGAAATATTAAAGAAAAAGGTTTCAGTGAGGTCTGGCATAATTCCCCTGTGTTGCGGGAAATAAGAAGCTTGCCGGATATTTCCCTGGAACAGATTCCCCTGTGTAAAGATTGCTCCCGCAGGGATGTTTGTAATGCAGGTTGTCGCGCTTCAGCTTATTACTCCTACGGAGCATTCAAGTACCCTGACCCTTTTTGTTGGATAGCCAATCCTGATGCAGGGATAAAGCGGGCTGGCAGGTCTGCGGGCGGGAGCCTTTAGCCCGGGAAGTGGGGGAAGTGACAGATGGATTATTTTTATCCAGGACGGCTAACCAGTTTCTCTGCTTCTCCTGGGAAGGGGCAGGTTAAGAATTTGCCTGTAGGATGTAAAGTTCTTTTCTGCTCAGTTTCCGGGAAAAGAGCGGCCATAATGAATTATGCAGAATAGAATTCCACCCCTGCGGGAAATATATCTTTACTTGACTTATCGCTGTAACCTCTCGTGTGCGCATTGCTGGATTCCGCCCGAGGGAAACCAGGAAGAAATAGACCAGAAAATCCTTATCTCAGAGATTGAGAAGGCACTTCCTCTGGGGCTCAGAAGCGTAAAAATTACCGGGGGAGAGCCTTTCTGCGAACCTACCCTGATAAAGCTTATAGAAGAAATACGCGCATTAGGGCTGGGGGTGAGACTGGAGACAAATGGAACCATGATAAACAAAGGAATAACAAGTGACCTCTACCGACTGGGTGTTTACAGTGTCTCTATAAGCCTGGATGGGGCTAACCCTGCTACTCATGACGGATTCAGGGGAAGAGAGGGGAGTTTCCAGGGCACTCTGGCAGGAATACGCTTGCTGGTGGAGCAGGGGATTCCAGTATCTCTGGTGTGTGCTCTTCACCGGGGTAATATGGGCGAGATAGAGGATATCATTTCTCTTTCCCAGTCCCTGGGGGTAGAAATCCTCAAGTTTACCCCTGTTTTGCCCATGGGAAGAGGAAAAGAGTTGAAAGAAGAGAACCAGTTACTGAGTGCAGGAGAGATTCTTTCGCTCTTCCAGCGGTATGCAAAGTATGCCGGAGTTTTCTGGCATATTCCTTTTGCTTTCTGGCCGGTAGACAGCCTGCGCACCAGGGGAAACCAGAGGTGTCTTATTCATCATATCCTGGGTATTCTTCCTGATTCCCGGGTATCTATATGTGGGATAGGTTCCGGGATAAAAGAACTGGTAATGGGAAAAATAGGGGAAATAAGCATTAAAGATATCTGGCATGATTCTCCCTTATTAAAAGAGATGAGGGAAAGCATTCCCGGAAAGTTGGAAGGGGTATGCGGCAAATGTATCTTTAAATCCTTTTGCCTGGGCTTCTGTCGGGCAGAGGCTTTTTTAAGGACAGAAAGACTGACTGCTCCTTTCTGGTTGTGCGAGCAGGCTTACCGGGAAGGAATCTTTCCCCTCACGCGGCTTGTCTGATGTATGTAAATATAGGCGGAGTTACCATCCGGATTAAGTCTGACCTGGATGATTTTCCTCAAAAGGAGCTCTCCCGCATATTTCACGGTTACGTATCTCCTCCCTCTGCTCCCGGGATAGTTATGGAAATAAACGGAATGAAAAAACCTGCCAGAGAGAGAGGCGAGGTGCCCTCTTTGCTGGAGCCGGTTTACGAGTATTTCCTGGATATTTACAACAAGTTTCCCCGGGAAAGCAATCCCGAGAAAAAGGCTTTGCAGGATACACTCTATCTTACTTCTTTTCTTTCTTTAGCTTCTTTCCGGGAGGTTTTGCAACAGCAGGCAAAAGGGAAATTCTCTATCCAAATAACCCACGGTGGTGTGGTGATAGTGGATACTGCTCACAATGTGGCAAGATATTTTATTAATCTTGCAAGCGCTCCTCCTTTGTCCCGCAGTCTGGAGGCTGGCTTGTATTTTGCCTGTTCCATTCTTTTCCCATCTTTTCAGGGAGTGATTTTGCATGGGGCCGGATTTCATCACAAGGGAGCAGGCTATGTATTTTTAGCTCCTTCCCGGGGTGGGAAGACCACTATATCCCGCTCTCGCAAGGGGGAGGGATTACTGGCAGATGATGGGGTGGTGGTGAGAAAGATAAAAGGAGAATTGCACGTTTTTGGCTCACCCTGGCGACAAAATACCTGGGCAAAGACTGTAAAAGAAGATAGTTACCTGCACCATTACCCTTTAAAGGTAGTTTTTTTCCTCAAGAAAGAAGGGGCTCCTATTAAGCTCACGCCGGGTGAGGCCATGGGAAAGACTCTTTTGCATTTTGTGCAATGTCTGAGATATAATACAAATCATATGTGCAGGTTGGCCTTTAATTTATGCGGAGAAGTATTCAGCGCAATTCCTGCTTATGCAATTTGTTTTACAGGGGAAAAACTCTGCTGGGAAAAAGTGGAGTGTTTACTGGAGAATAGGAGGTAAATATGGGTAAGAGGGGGAAAGACGGTTCCGATTATGTCCCTCCCGCTATCGTCGAATTAGGGGAAAATATTGGCCAGGCAGACGCGTTGGCCGCAGCTTGCACCTCGGGGTCCAGTGCTTCCGGTACAGGGGGATGTTATGCCGGCTCTGCGGCCACGGGTGGAGGATGCTACCCTGGTGCTGCGGCTACCGGCGGAGGATGCGGAGCAGGTTCTCCAGGAGCGCAGTAAATAGACTTTCTCCTGCCTCATAGGAGCTGGTTCAGCTGCTGTTCTGCCTGCTTGCTTCCAGGATACCGAGATACCAGGATTACCAGGCCACCAGGATACCAAGTCACTATTCATTGTTCACTATTTACTGTTCACCAAATTCTGCCGCATCAGAATCTGGAGATGGGTGTGGTCAGGTAGCAAGATTTCTTTAATCGGTTTGAAGGAAGATTTTTTATCTATCCAGTCGTTTATTTTCTGCAGCTTTTTTATCAGCTGGGGATATACTTCTTCATCACTCTCCTCTATCATTCTCCTGGTTTTCTCCTGTCTCTGGTAGAGTTCCCGGGCATATTGGTTGGGGAATTTATCAACTTTCTCCTCTTTGCTGGTTTCTCTGATGATGAAATCTGCCTTTTCAAATAGGGGAAGAAAGTTTCCCAGCAGGGAGATTTCCTGTTCCCCGTTTTTCTCCCAGCCCTTTATCTCGTACAGAAGGGGACTGCCATCCAGGCTCCATATCTCCAGGGGGAAATTCTGGCGGGAAGAGTAATAGTGGATAAGCATCCATATATCTTTTCTTTTGCTCAGAATAACTACCCTGCTGTTTTCTTTTCCCCTGCTTTTTATGAGCTCAAACATTTCCTTACCCTTCCAGTCGTAGGGAGAGGGATGGGAAAACTGTAAGGGGTTGGGAGGTATGTTGACTATCTGGGTGAACAGGGTGAGGTGCAGCAGGCCGCGGGTAAAAGGCATCTTCTCTGATTTTTCCACCGGGTATTCGTTGAGCGTGATGCTAAGGGGAAGAAAATCCAGGCCAAAAGAAATGGCAAAGTATTGAATGCCTCCTACCAGTAATACCAGGCTTAGAATTAAACCGCGTAGCTTTCCTCTCTTCAGGCTCGCTATCCCTGCACCGCTTACCAGGGCCAGGACGGGAAGAAGGGGGAGGAAAATCCTTCTATCTACCCGGAAAAAGGTGAGCAGGAAAAAAGCGGGGAAGAACCACAGGGCGAGCACATCGCGATGTTTCAAGGGAATCCGGCGGTAAGATGAAAATGCTGCCAGGAAAATCAGGGCAAAAAAGAAGCTTGTTCCTTCGCTTACCAGCAAGAAAGTATTTTTAACAAGATATATCCAGTATTCTTTTCCCAACATGCCTCTTTTTATGAAAGAGGTCCATGCTTTCCCGCTTTCCCCCGTGCCGAGGAAAAAGAAGAAAAAAAATAAAATACCTGTAAACAGCAGGACAAGAAGAATGAGCTTGTTTCTTAGCTTCCATTCTTTCCACCTTTTCATCCCCATCCACAATAAGGGAGGAAGCACGAAAAGAATAAAGTTTACCTTAATCAGTAAGCCAAGTACGAATACGACAGCAAAAAGCAGAGAGAATCGTAGTCTGGTAAAATCTCTGTTCTGGTGCTGAACTGTTTCCGGGATAATGTGAGGGGAAGTTTCACCTGCGGAAGAGGAGCGGGGGACTTCTCCGCTTTTTATAAGCAGGTAGATAGACAGGGAAATAAAAGCAGTGAGAGGCAAATCCATCATAAACGTTCTCTGTTGGGTAAATACCAGGGGATACATCAGAAATACGAATACACTCCAGAAGCCAGCCCGGTACCCGGATATCTCCTCCCCCAGTTTGAAGAGAGAGAAAAGCAGGATTCCTAAGGTGAGGGTGCTGCCTGCTATTACTGCCATATCCTGGTTGATTCCCGAAATAAAGTAAAAGGGAGTAGCAATGAGAGGGATGAGAAAAGGGATTCTGTAATAGGAGATTATGCGGTGGATTTCCGAAAGACTACCGCTTTTAATGCCCTGGAACAATTTCAGGCTGAGAAGGAAGTTCCAGTAACTGTCGTAGAGAAGAGGGGTTCTGTCTTTAATTATCCAGAAAATGTTTCCCAGGAAGAGAAGGGCCCCCAGCCCAAAAAGTGCCATAATGTATTTCTTCCTGTTACTAATATTCATGATATTAGGGATTGGTAAACTTTTTCCCATTCTCTGCTTAATTTATCCCAGGAGTATCTCTGCCTTATTTCCTCTCTTATTTTCTTCTTCTCCCCTTCCCCTGTGTTTTTTTTAATAAGGACTTCTATCTTTTTTCTTAATTCTTTTCTATCTCCGCCCGGGAATGTATGCCCGATTTCTCTTACAATCTCCCTGCATTCGGGAATATCACTGGTAAGCACAGGTGTTCCCCAGGAAAGTGCTTCCAGCAGGGATAAGGGACATCCTTCTACATCCGAAGGTAGCACGAATAGGGAGGCATAAGCATAGAGGGCATGCAGGCTTTCTCCTCTTACCTCGCCCAGGAATTTCACCCGGGGAGGGGAGATTTTTCTCAGGTAGCGAAGATAGCTGTGGGTGAAACTCGGTTTTCCCACTATTGCCAGGTCTGTCTCCAGGCCAGCCTCTTTGAAGGCAGTAATAAGATAATGGGGCCCTTTCTCCGGAACTATTCTCCCCACAAAAAGCAGGTAAGCTCCGGGAGTAAGTCCGAATTTATCCAGTGCATCGGAAGGGGGAGCTTTTTCCTTGCTGCTTACTCCATTGGGGATAAAAATAATTTTCCTGCGGTAGCTTTTTTCGTAGTAGTTTTTTATGCTGTGTGAGACTACTACCACCTGGTGAGCGAAAATCATGGCAGATAGCTCTCCTAAGCGAAGCAGTAATTTTCCTATCCATCCCCACTTTTTTCTCTTCCAGTCCAGGGCATGGATGGTTACCACGCATTTCTTACCGAAAAGACGGGGAAGAAAGGAGAAGAAAGCAGGGCTGAGAGAATGGAGATGAATAATATCCACGCCCTGCATCTGGGCATGAAAAATGGAGAGAAGCGTATTTACCGGTGTCCCCAGGTAGCGAAAAGACAGTGTGGGCAGGTAAAAAAGTTTCAGGGAGGAAGGCAGGGAGCCTTGCGCACGGGCATATTGCCTCCACCCGTATACAGAGAATTCGTATCCCTTATCTCCAAGCCTTTTACACACTTCTTCAATAACTCTTTCTACTCCGCTGTATTGTGCGGGTATGCCGCGTGAGCCTATCACGGAAATTCTAACCGGAATCTTTGCCTCCTTTCACTACCTGCCAGAAAGCCCAGAGGGGTAAATAAAGAAAACGCAGGTGGTATGCCACCCCGGATTGCCAGGAAGAGGAGGGGAGGGTGAAAAATCTTGTTACTTCTTCCCGGGGCGGGAAAAGGAAATAGCGAAGCATTGCTCCGTTGGCTCCGGACAAAAGATGGCGGAGAATAAACTCATTCTTCCTTAAGGAAGAGGAACGCAGGGGGAAAACCAGCTCCCTTAAAGGAAGTTGGCGAAGTAAAACGGTTTTCAAACTTTGCCTGTTTAATTTTTCTCTTAGAGGAAAGTAAGAGAGGGAAAGCAATTCCTGAGCCACCAGATGGCAGAAGTAGAGGATGTTTTCCAGGTGATTCGCCGCTGTTTCCTGCCATATATACTCCCAGTCATAGATATCTTTGAAGTGCAGGGTAAGCCAGGAAAAATCGTGGATTATCCGTAAAGGGATGAAGCGAAGGTGCAGGTATATATGGGAAAAAGTGAGAATGAATATATCTTCAGGAGAGGGAATGAGTATTTTTCCCCCTTCCCAGTGAGTAACCTGTAGCCTTTTCCATAGAGAGGAAAGCGAGACTGGATAGGGACGGGGAGGAAGGAATGTCCAGTGAACTTCCAGTAATATTTTTCGGGAATTTATCCGGCGGGAGAATTTTACATGGCACTGGTGTCTTCTCCAGTAACTCTCTTTGCGCCTTTCCAGGAGCAGGGAGTAGCCGTAATGCAGGAGGAAATCCTTTACCCGCGGATAATCCTCCTCCCGGATTAAAATATCAATATCCGATAGGGGGCGCAGGGATAAGTCGTGGAAGATGTGCTTGAGAAGAAGCATTCCCTTTATGGGAATTATTTCCACCTGTAGCTTTTTTAACTCCTGGTGGAGAGTTAGGAATTCCTGCAGCAGGGCTTCGTTGTGTTGCAGTATCTCTCTTTTTCCCCGGGCAAACCTCCCCAGGTACAGGGGAGGTATGGAATGGAGTAGGGAAGGGGTTGCTTTTATGCGGTTATAAACAATTCCGGAAACCCTGTGCTGGCAGGCATTGCGGTAGATATATTCCCAGTCCAGCCCATCGGTATCTGTAAATTCTCTTTTAAGCGGTGAAACAGCCCTGAGAAGAAATGCATTTTCCCTTCTTACCGGGTATTCCTTGCGCCGGAAAAGTAATACACTCTCCATTTTCAGGCATATTAGAAGATTATAATGCGTAAAACAAAGATTTTTGCCTCGGTTATCCCTTCCCCTTTAGCATTTCCCGGAGCCTGATGACACTTTCCCGGGACCGTTGCAAAGCTTCTTTTAAAGAGGCCTCTTTTCGCTCTCTTATTTCCAGGAGAAGGGCTCCCGAATAATCTATCCTTCTTAGTTGTAGCATAATTTCCTCCCAGGGCAGCTCCCCCTCCCCCGGAATCAGGTGGGCATCTTTAGCAAAAAAGGTATCCTGGAGATGCAGGTGCCTTACTCTTGCTCCCAGAGTCTTAAATATTGCAGCGAGAACCCCCGTATTGTATGCA
>JALUVB010000147.1 GCA_027021085.1 bacterium | reverse complement strand
GCTTAATCCGCAGACTTTTCACAGGTTTATGGGGCTGGTAAGGAGTGCCTTGAGCGCTTCCCTTTTCTGGATGATGTTCATGTTAGCCCGCCGGAAGTGGAGAGAGACAGATTAGTTTTTAATGCCATGTGCGACTTTGTTTTTGAATGACGAATAATCAGCAGCGGGGGAGGCAGGACAGACTTCAGGCATTAGCTTCCTGGCCTACGTAGAGAAGGATTTCTCAATCTCTATCTCTGAATCCAGTGAAACGCCGCAAAAGGGACAAAATTTAATTTTATCCGAGATTGACAACCCCTGGGGCGGATAACTGAGAGTATGTCCCAGGGCTGCCTTGCATTTTGGACAGCGAATTCCAAACATGAGAAATATGGTTTCCAGGATAAGCCCGATAAATGCCAGAAGACTTACAACTATAAACCACCTGTGGACGGTAATTAAGAATGATCCCACGGCAAATACCACCCAGGTCAACAAGGTAATAATCAATACCCTGCGCCGGATTAAATTTAATTGTGAACGGATAGTCATTATTTTCACTACCTTCTTTTTCTTACCCCTTCCTCCAAAACATCCGGATATCAGGTGCAATGGGGCAGGAACCCGGCTGGCTACAGCGTCCTTTCTCAGATGCAGAAAGATTCATGTTGCTTTGTTTCTCTCAAATTTTTTCATCTTCCACCCTATCCAAAACAAAAAAGCCAGCATGAGCAGACCCACAAGGGACATTCCGGCAGTATTGTCGATACGTGTTTTGTCCATCTCATGTAATGGGGCAAGCAGAATAAAAAAACCAAGCGCCCCCGCGGCCAGGGCAAATTGATGTCTTTGCGGCCAGGATATGCCGTTACCCAACACTTTCAATATTACCCAGCCAGCCGCCAGGGCCAACCCGGCCATAAAAAGCAGGGATAACCAGGGAGGTATGCCCACATTCGGCAAGCCCCAGGCAAGGGAGAACAGGCCGAGAGTGGCAAAAAAACCTGTAAATCCGAACCAGAATGGGTGGACAATGCGCATCTTTTCCGGGGCAGGCTTTGGATATGGCATACAGCGTGCCAGTACACACAGACCTATTGCAATAATTAGCGCTATTAAATATGGAAGAAATGGGGGACGATAGGGAGAAATAGAGAGAAAAATAAATACACCGTTTGCTATCCATAGGAGAAAAAGCAGTTTCCAACCACGCCGGCTTATCCACTCCCGGGCACTATATTCGGGAAACATTAAAGTGACCAAAAGGACAGGGATAGCAATACTAAATACTGCGTGGTAGAAGATTAATAGCAGACTCCACACCCAGTTCACGCCAAGAAAGCGTCCATACTCCCCCAAAATACCCACGTCTGCCCAGTTCGGGTCAAAGAAACTTTTACAGATTAACCCCTCTTCAGCAATACCGTAAGATGCACCCAGCAGGAGCAAAGCAAGCCATCCCTTATTCCAGCGATGCATCAACTCGCGAGCTAATATCGCGCCCCCTCCGTATAGTATGGTTAATAAAACAAAACCTGGCAGGCTAAAAAATTCAACCGGCGGCGATGAGCCGGAGAGCAACTCGCCAATTGCGGGTGATAAAAAAAGCAAGACTAAGGCCGGGGAAATAATTTCTTCTCCTCTACCAATGCTTTTCTGCTTCATCAATTCTGTGAAAACTCCCGGGCATCCTGACGGATTCCCTTTCTGCTCCTGTTCAATTATAGGTTAAAAAAAGAGAGAGAGCAAATTTTACTGCATAGTGCCCGGCAAACTGCTATTTCGGGGAAAGTTGGGCTTGGGAGCGGTTTTTTACCCTCCCTCCTGCCTTTCTCCCCCTCTGTAGTCTAAAACCTGAAACGCCTCCTCCTCAGAATAACTCTCTGATATCTCTGGCCTTCCACTGTTGATGTTTGCCGGATTTGGTGGTATAAAATAATTAATGAACAACCGGTTCATTTTAATCGTGGTCTTCTTTCTTGCGGTTGGTATAGGTTTCTTCCA
>JALUVB010000146.1 GCA_027021085.1 bacterium | reverse complement strand
TTGCCAAAGCATATGGCACGGTCTCCTGGTTTTAATTTGTTATTAGGCCCGGGCACCGGGATAACTTTTCTTCCCCTCTCGATTATGAGCACAAGCACTCCCTTTTCCCGCAAATTTAATTCTCCGATGCGCTTATTGGCAATATGCATTTTTTCATTTATCCATATATCCACTATCCCATATTCTTCGGGGAGGTGTAGCATTTCTTCCCACATGGGCTTGGAGAAATATCTATTCTTGGAGAGTTTGGCTTCTATTTTTGAGGTTAGTTTACGGGTGAGCCCTTTATGGGAGGCTATTCTGTAAAGAATGTAGAGCCCGATGCCGAGAACGGAGATTTTTATCCCTGCCTGGAGCAGCCCACCCCGGGCAAAAGAAAGTATAAGGGTGGCAATTACCGAGGCTAACCCCGCGTTTCCCAGCACCATGAGGGTCATGACAATTTTTCTTCTGATGGGGTGTTTTACCACTGCCTCAGCTTCCTCGGTAGTGAATCCTGTGCCGGTGAAGGCAGAGAGTGCCTGGAATCTTGCTTTTTCCTCGTCCATCCCGGTAAGGGTCAGGGCCACAGTGCCTATTCTGACTACTATGTAGGAGACGCCGATGATTACGAACAGAGGAAGAACCAAGAAAGTCATTTACATGCTCCTTTCACAACCCGGTGGGTAAATCCAGTATTTCCAGGGGTAACTTAAACTTTTCCGAAAGGTGTCTTCCCAGTTCCCTTACCCCGAGTATTTCTGTTTTGTGATGCCCCGCGAATAAAACATTTATTCTGGCTTCTTTTGCCTGCCAGTACCAGGTATGAGAAGGTTCGCCAGTAATGAAAATATCAAGATGTTTTTCTATAACCTGGGGAAGAAGACTGAGGGCAGCACCTGAAATAAAAGCGCCTTTTTGTATTGTTTCTCTCCCGAAATCCCAGGAAATTACCCGTGTGTTTAACTTTTTCTCCAACTGTTCCTTGATTTCCTGTTTTTCCAGAGGAGGAGAAAAGTGAAACTCGTAGCCAAGGTTCACCCCGTGATAGTCGCCAAATTCCGCTCCTTTCTGCCAGCCCAGTATATCCAGCGCCACTGCATTGTTTCCCCATTCAGGATGTACATCGAGGGGAAGATGTGCAGCATATAAAGCTATGTCTCCCTCAATTAGCGTCTTCACTCTCCGGTAAAGGTGGCCGGTAATGGAGGGTATCTCTTTCCAGAGTAAACCGTGGTGCACCAGGAGGAAATCCACCTTACTTTTTCTCGCTGCTTCAAAACATTCTCTGCAGGCGTCTACTGCTATACCTATTCGGTGGATATCCCCGGTATTTTCCACCTGGAGACCATTCTTGCTGTTATCGGGAATCTCCCTTACTTTCAGTATTTCGTCCAGGTACTGCACTATCTCACTTAGTTTCATTTTTTTGCCCTTTCTACGTAGGCTCCTGTCCGGGTGTCTATGCGTAGCACTTCACCAGGCTGGATAAAGAGGGGAACCTGGATGATTAGCCCGGTTTCCAGCGTGGCCGGCTTTGTCCCGCCGGAAGCAGTATCACCTTTAACTCCCGGGGGGGTATTTTCTACCTTCAGGTCCACAAAATTAGGCAGGGACAGGCCGATTATATCCTCGCCGCTTTTTAGCAGCGTGATATTATCTCCTTCCTTCATAAATTTCTCTTTATCTTCCAGCACCTTCTTATCCAGTGTATACTCCTCGAAAGTCTCCATATCCATGAAATAGAAAAGGTCTCCCTTACGATAGAGAAACTGGACGGGTTTTTCTGTGGTTCTTAACTGGGCGACTTTTTCATCGCTCCTTAAAGTCAGTGATACAATCTCTCCTCCCTTGAGGTTCTTAACCTTGAGTTTCATGAAGGCTCCGCCTTTGCCAGGCTTTACGTGTTGATAGCTGATTACCTGGAAGACCTGATTTTGATACTTAAAAAAAGTACTTTCTCTAAGAGTGTTTGCATTGACCATAACTTCTTCCATAATCTCCTCCTTGTACTAATACCATAATTTCTT
>JALUVB010000145.1 GCA_027021085.1 bacterium | reverse complement strand
CATTCACTGTTCACTGCTTACTATACTCCCAGTCTATGGTCTAAAGTCTATGGTCTATAGTCTTTCCTGATTCATCATTCCTGCCTCTTTCTTATTCTCAAATTCTCAAGAATATTGGAATAAGGAAGGGGGCAGAAGCTGTGGGGGCAAACCGACGCCCCGGGGTAAGATTGAGAAAGTCATTTCAGCCGGGATTCCACCTTGCAGGACATGCTGAGAGTAGAAAACGCGGGCTCCGCAACATTCCGGTTAATATCGTATATTTTTTTGACTTTTTATACGATATTGTCGTATAATACCTAAAGGTATAGGGAACAGGTTATGGAAGAAATTTTGTATCGCTATAATCCATGGTGGGAAAATAAATATGAGTTAGTGGGTATTATTGAAAGGTGGGCTCTTTTGAGATTAATGAAAAAACATTTCCCATCATCACAGATTGTTTTCCTGACAGGATTAAGAAGAGTGGGGAAAACTACTCTTTTTAAACTTTTCATCAGGTATCTTATAGAAGAAGAAAAGATTGACCCTACAAGAATTTTCTATATTAGTTTGGATGACTATTTGCTTTCCAAAAAAAATATTTTAGAGCTTGTGGAAGAATTCAGGAGAATTCAAAAAATCAGTTTCAGAGAAAAGGTGTTTTTATTTCTTGATGAGGTGGGGTATAAAGAGGATTTCGAATTACAACTCAAGAATCTCTACGATAGCCACAATGCCAAAATATATGCTTCTTCTTCCAGTGCCACAGTTCTTAGAAGCAAAAAGGCATATTTGACTGGAAGAAATGTTATCATTGAGACATTACCCCTTGATTTTAAAGAATATCTGGACTTCAGGAAAATAACCATAAGTAAAGCAGATAAACATTTGGTAGAGAGATATTTTGAGGAGTACTTAAATATTGGTGGCATACCTGAATATGTTTTGCATAGAGATATTGACTATTTAAGAGAACTCGTGGATGACATTATCTATAAGGATATAACCGCCTTCTATGGGATTAGAAATCCAGGTATCCTTAAAGAATTTTTTGTGTTGCTAATGGAAAGAACAGGCAAGCAGGTTAGTATTAATAAAATGGCTAATATTCTTGGAATTTCTCCTGATACAGCTAAAAGATATCTTCAGATGTTTGCTGATACCTATCTTATTTATCTTGTCCAGCGGTACGGTAAGACTAACGAAAAACTCCTGGCTCCCAGAAAAGTTTATGCCTGCGATTTAGGAATTAGAACATTATTTACCGGTTTCAGGGATAAAGGCAGTTTATTTGAAAACTATGTTTACTTAAAAATTAAGGCATATAACCCTTATTATATTTACAGGGAAACTGCAGAAATAGATTTTTTCATCAGGGATAGGGCACTAATTGAGGTAAAATATGGAGGTGAGATGTCCAGAAAACAATTGAATATTTTCCAGAAAATAAAAGCAGATAAAAAGGTGATTGTAAAAAACCTGGAAGATTTGGATAACTTGTTGCAGGGGTTGGGAAATTATTGATTGGAATCATAAGTTAGACAGTTCCGGAAATTACATTTACGGTGAAGGTGGCTTTAGAAATGGTTGAAGTAATCAATAAGCAGGGTTTTGTTTTTTTCTTTCTTTGCAGATTCAGTAGGTTTCAGATGTATTGAGTAGTATGCGGAGAGATATGAGCTGATAAGACGATAGTTAATCTCTTTCCTTTCAGTCGGTAGATTCAATCGTTCCTTTAGAAATAATTATACTTCTATGGAGAATGGGGAAGAGTCCCCACACAGATTGATGCCGGGAGGCATGTTTCGTTGTCTTGCCTTCTTATTCTCAAATTCTCAAGAATATTGGAATAAGGAAGGAGGCAGGGAGAGTTGCAGCAACAGGTTATTAACAGGAAATATTTTACAGGAAGTACAGCTTTTCTTCCCCTACCGAAACCTCTCGGCACTTTTGTCCGCTGAAAGCGCGCCTGACAGGACTCGAACCTGTGGCCTTGGGGTCCGCAACCCCACGCTCTATCCAACTGAGCTACA
>JALUVB010000144.1 GCA_027021085.1 bacterium | reverse complement strand
GTTGTGGGAGTTGCGGGGGATTGGGGAGGGGGAGTGTGCCGGAAGTGTCTTCTGTTCCTTCAGTTTCTATAAAATGGAGGCATCCGTATGTTTATGTAAAGAATAATCCCATAAACTATGTGGATCCGGAGGGGTTGTGGGAGAGGATGAAGAGGGAGAATTTAGAAAAATTATCAAAAAAGTTTGGTGAATATTTCTTCCAAATAGGAAGGGAGGAATTTTTGTTTAGGCGAGGAAATGTCCGATATTGGAGTATTGCTTTTAGTGGAGGAGTGTTGAAAAATTGGTGGGCAGAAAGACAAATATACGGTATAGTTCAGATAATAATAAGTGGGGTTACTCCCTTACCTAATTGGGTGAATTATAGCCAGAAGATATACGGAGTGGCAAAAGAAATATATGAAAAAGAATTTAGACAGGCTAATACTGTAAACGGAGAAGTGATAAACTATACTCCCTCTTCTTTCCCCTTTAGAGTAAAAGCTGGTGGATCGTGGTCCTATTATCAAGCTACTTCTACCTGGGTAATTTACTGGAATACTTGCGGAAAAGCAATGATAGTAATGATGGTTGATATAACTTCTCCCGAGTTTATAGAAGAGATAAATAGAAGCAGATTTTCCTTTGGATTAGTAGCAAAGGGAAGAACCCCACAACGAATACCAGAGTTAAGAGGAGCAGAGGTTACGGGCTGGCAGATTATAGGAGAATAGATGATAAGAAAAAAGCCCTTTTTCTTAGTGCTGATTTTTGTAATTATAAGTTTCTCAGGAGGTATCCTTGGAGCTGGAAAAGAAGAGAAGCCACTTTTCCCTTTAGTTTCTGGAGAATACTGGAAATATGTAAGTTTTGGCACCTGGAATCAAGGGAGCAAGAGAGGAATTGGATTGAGCCTTATCTACCTTCTTGCTCCGATGAGCAATTACCGAAATTTTCTAAAAACTCGAGATTCTTCATTATTTATGGATGTGTATTATAAATATGAATCTAAAGCAAACAATAACTTTTTTATACATCAAAAGAGTTCTCTTACTAAAATAATAGGCAAAACTTTATGGAAAAAAAGCAAAAAAGTTACCGAAGGGAAACCGAAATTTTTCACAGGGGAAAACTTTTTTAAATACCCTTTATATTCGGACGCTTTTTATCCTCTTTTATGGTATGACCTTGAAAATTATTTATTATATCAGAAGGGCGAAAACATCTTAAAATTTCTCTATTATACAGGGGTTACAAAAATATCCGATATAAAAGATGAGAGAGAATTCTGGAGGCTTCTGAATAAAGAAATTTCAGAGACTTCCGCTTTATTTTTACCGGTTAAAAGTTCTGGTAAGGAGGGATGGATAAATTATTACTCACGGGAAAATGGTACTTCTTGGATGGAAGTCTTTACTCTTAGAGCATACCTAAAGAATTATCTCCTGAGAGTAGAAAGGTATAGGATAAGAGAAAAAAATAAAATAAGATTTGGACCGATCCCTGGGATGAGTATAAAAGGAGAGGCAATAGAGACTACTGAAATGGAGATTCTCCCTGGAGTAGGAATCACCAAAATGAAGGAAGATACTTCTCCTGGCGAGAAAAAGGGAGCAAAGGTAGAGAGCTATCTTTTAGAATACTACAATCCAGAAACCGATTTCACCTGGAAGATAGGTGAAGAGACGATGAAAGAAGTAAGAAAAAAAATAAGAGAAGTATTGAAAAATGATTTAAAGAAAAAGGTGAAGGATACTGGAAAGAGAGAAGAAGAGGTAGAAAAGAAAGTCAAAGAAATAGAAGAAAAAATGAATAAAGACTTTTTTGAGCTGAGGTTCGAAGAACAACAGAGATAAAGATTGTCCTTTCTAAATAAATGATAAAAAACGATAAGGAGGAACTCCTTCTTCCCCCTCCTCATCACTTACCACACCTACGCCAGAGACGGAAACCTCCTGAAAGAAGAATGGCAGAATAACCGCCTCCTCCGAAAGAAAACCTACCTCTGGGACTACGAAAACCACCTTCTTAAGGTAGAAAGGGAAA
>JALUVB010000143.1 GCA_027021085.1 bacterium | reverse complement strand
AGAAAAGGCACCCCCAGGCGCGAAAGAAGAAAAAAAAGGAAGTAAGCAGCCAGCTTACCTTCTTTACTCCCCGCTCACATCCCATTATCCAGGAGTTAAAAAACTTAGACTTGAATACTCTAACTCCCCTGGAGGCTTTTGATACATTGAGGGAATTGGTAGAGAAGGCGAAGAGTAAGTAGTTAGTCAGTAGTGAGTAGCAATTTAGACCTTAGACCGTAGACTTTAGACGTTAGACCGGAAGATAGGGAATAGTAAATAGTAAGCAGTGAATAGTAAATTGGTATCCGGGTAATCCTAGTATCTTGGTAAAGGGGATAGATTTTGCAAGAATGACAAGAAACCAGTCTGCATGTCATGCCTGCCTGTCTGCTCCCGGGTAACGCCGGAGCCGGGAAGTTTTGAAATCTAGCATGGTTTTTTTTTGGACTTATAGACTACAGGCTTAAAATTTTATCCCTTAGCCTTAACCCGGGTCCCGGACGGCAGTGGAACTTAAACTATTATGGGAAAGATAAATAACCTGACCGAAGGGCCGATTCTGAAATCGCTGGTAACATTATCCATCCCTATTATATTTGCCAATATCCTGCAAACTGCCTATCAGTTGACTGATACGTTCTGGGTCGGCAGGCTGGGAACTGTTGCGGTTGCTGCTGTTTCTATTAGTTTCCCGATTATATTTCTTATTATCTCTTTGGGCGGTGGTTTAGCCATAGCTGGGACTATCCTGGTGGCCCAATATAAAGGGAAGAATAATAAAGAAGTGGTAAATTACATTACTGCCCAAACCCTGTTGATGGTGGTAATTACTTCCGTAATTCTGGCAGGCATTGGATATATTTTGTCTGCTTTCTTTGTGAGGTTGATGGGTGTGGATATAGACGTATTTTCCGGTGCGGTTTCCTACATGAAAATATCTTTCCTGGGGATAATATTTATGTTTACCTACATGGTATTCCAATCACTAATGCGGGGTGTCGGAGATGTGAAAACGCCCATGTATATTGTTCTTGGGACAGTTCTGCTAAACCTTATTCTTGACCCCCTGTTCATATTCGGTTACGGTTTTGTCCCTGCTTTTGGGGTGGCCGGGGCAGCTGTGGCTACTATTGGGACACAGGGGCTGGCAGCTTTTATAGGTATAATGTTATTGCTAAAAGGGAGGCATCAAATTCAGCTTCGTTTAAAGGATTTGAAGCCCGATTTACCTTTAATCAGAAAGATGGTTCGGCTCGGATTTCCTGCCTCCGTGGAACAGTCGACAAGGGCTCTTGGCATAACGGCAATGGTGTCTTTAGTGGCAACTTTCGGCACTCTTACTTTGGCAGCATACGGGATTGGGAGCAGGGTATTGAGCTTCATTATAATTCCTGCTTTGGGGTTATCCATGTCTACCTCTACTTTGGTGGCTCAAAACATTGGTGCTGGAAAGATAAAAAGAGCAGAAAAAATAGCAAAGTTAAGCGCTCTGACAGGTTTTGCTGTCTTAACAATCACCGGAGTTATAGTATTCCTTTTTGCCCGGCAGATTTCCGCAATTTTTATCCCCGGTGAATCGGAGACTATCCGGGCAAGTGCCCTGTTTATTAGAATAATGGCTTTGACATTTGGTTTTATTGGCATCCAGATGGCTTTGAATGGCGCTTTCAGGGGCTCGGGAAATACTATGATTTCAATGGTGCTATCTATTATCTCATTATGGGTTTTGCGTGTCCCCTTGGCTTACGTACTCTCATACCATACCGCGCTTGCGGAGATAGGGCTCTGGGCAGCTTTTCCTGTTGCTAACATTATTGCAGCAGTTATTGCAATGACCTGGTTTGGACGGGGAACCTGGAAGCAAAAAAAGGTTACAGAAGAAATAAAGTTGACAAGGGAAGCAAGCAGGGAAACAATAATTGAAGAAGGGATATGAAGGGTACCGGGAACATCCCTCTTAGGATAGCTTGCTTGTATAAATTTTGCTGATTTTACTCCTTCAGGGGGGGCCCCTGCGTTTTGAGTTTTCCCGGATGAATGCTTCTGCTCTTCTCTCTTTCTCTTCTCTATTTCCTTTTTTAGTTTCTTAAAACA
>JALUVB010000142.1 GCA_027021085.1 bacterium | reverse complement strand
TGGAAGAGATTGAGAAGGATTCTGACTGCATAATGGTCACCGGAACCAATGTATCGGAAAGCCAGCCGGTAACCTTCTACAAAATAAGAAAAGCGGTGCAGAGAGGAGCTACACTCATAGTAATAGATCCCAGGAAAATTAAGCTGGCAGACATGGCCTCCCTCTATATTCAACCCCGCATTGGAACGGATGTAATGGTCTTCAATGCCCTGGCAAAGATTATCCTGGAAGAGAAGCTCTACAACAAGAAATTTATCCGGGAACGGGTGGAACACTTTGCCGAGTATAAGAAATTCATGGAAGAGTTCTCTCTCCAGCAAGCCATAAGAATAGCCGGGGTAAAGGAAGAAGACCTGCGGAAAGCCGCCCGCATATATGCCACATCCTCTGCTTCGGTTATCCTCTGGTCAATGGGAATTACCCAGCACACCACGGGGACAGACAATGTCATGGCTCTCTCCAACCTGGCACTTCTCACCGGCCAGATAGGGAAAACCGGCGCGGGGCCCTCGCCTTTAAGGGGACAGAGTAACGTGCAGGGAGCATGTGACATGGGAGCCCTGGTGGAATTTTATCCCGGCTACCAGAGGGTAGGGGAGCCGGAGACCAGGGAAAGATTTAAAAAAGCCTGGAAAGAGGAGACCCTCCCGGACAAGGTGGGATTAAGCGTGGTTGAGATATTTAAGGCTATCTACGAAGGAAAGATAAAAGCGCTTTACATAATGGGGGAAAACCCGCTGATTTCCGATCCTGATATTGGTTTTGTAAGGGAAGCGCTGGGAAAAATAGAATTTTTAGTGGTGCAGGATATATTTCTTACCGAAACCGCAGGATATGCGGATATAGTGCTTCCTGCAGCCACTTCCTTTGAAAAGGAAGGCACCTTTACCAACACGGAGAGAAGAGTGCAGAGAATTTCTAAGTGCGTTGACCCGCCGGGAGAGGCACTGCCGGACTGGGAAATCCTCAAAAAGTTGGCACGCAAATTCGGCTACCGCTGGGATTACAGAAATGCATGGGAAGTCACGGATGAGATAAGCAGGGCAGCACCAATTTACGCCGGAATTACCTCCAGAAGGATTCTAAAAGGAGAGTCTCTCCAGTGGCCCTGCCCGGAAGAAAACCACCCGGGAACTCCTACCCTGCATACAGAGAAATTTACCCGGGGTAAAGGAGCGTTAAAATGTATTGAATACAGGGAGCCTTTTGAATTGCCTGATAGCGAGTATCCCTTTGCCCTGACCACCGGCCGCATACTGCAGGAATTCCATACCCGGAGCATGACCGGCAGGGTGAAAGGCATAAAAGAAATCACCGGAAAGCCCTTCTGCCTGATTAACCCGGAAGATGCCCGCCGGCTTAAATTGAAAGAGAACCAGAAAGCAGAGATTTCTTCCCGCCGGGGTAAAATCACCCTTAAGGTGAAGATAAGCGAGAGGGTAAAGGAAGGGGATATTTTCATTCCCTTTCACTTCGGGGCCAATTTACTCACCCATCACCAGATTGACCCGGTGGCAAAGATTCCCGAATATAAAATATGTGCCTGCAACATAAGAAAAATTATCCCCACTTACACCCCGGGGGTGTAAATGGTAATGGAAAAACGCATCCGGGAAATAATAAGTTTACTGGAGAAGGAATACCCTGAAGCAAAGACAGCCCTGGTATTTTCCAATCCTTTCCAGCTGCTCATAGCTACCATACTCTCTGCTCAGGCTACGGATAAGCTGGTAAATAAAGTAACTTTTTCTCTTTTTCAAAAGTACAAAGAGCCTGGGGATTTTGCTGGAAAAAGCGAAGAAGAAATAATGGAAGAGATAAAATCTATTAACTTTTACCGCAACAAAGCAAGAAACATCAAAAGACTCTGTGAAACACTGGTGGAAAAGCATGCTGGTGAGGTCCCGGCAAGCATGGAAGAGCTGGTAAAACTCCCCGGTGTAGCCAGGAAGACCGCCAACGTGGTGCTTTCCCAGGCATTTGGGAAGGCAGAAGGAATCGTGGTGGATACCCATGTAAAGAGAGTCTCCCAGAGACTCGGCTTAACCAGGAACAATAATCCAGAAAAGATAGAAGAAGACT
>JALUVB010000141.1 GCA_027021085.1 bacterium | reverse complement strand
GGCAGGAAGTTTTATAGATAGGTTGCCTGCATTATCCTTATTGAGTTCTGCTACCCGGCAAAGGTCATTTGCCCCTTCTATGCGCGGGCTGTGGAGGATTATCTTTTCTTCTTTCTCACTGTAATTTAACAGGAAAATCAGTCTCTCTTTTTCCTTAACTAACATGCGGGGATAAACCCTTCCCTTTACCCCTTCCAGCCTGACCGGGGCTTCCACACCGGCTTCTTCCGCCAGAAGACGGATAAGTTTAATAAGGCTTTCTTCCCTTGTCTCCATGTAGGCTGCACCCGGATACATGCCTATGAGTATGGCCTTGCCCTTGCCGTAAGCAGAAATAGTCATGGCTGGCCTGCCGTCTTCCCACCTGCCTATTACTTCCGCCTCCCTTGCCTCCAGCCAGGTCATCATCCGGGTAGCGGGAATCTCCATACCGTACTTATCCACTGAGAGAGTTCTTTTTTTCTTTATTACCACTCTCCCGGCTTCTTTGCAGCCAAATACCCTCTCCAATCCAAAAGGCGGGACAGAGAGATTAACCCAGGTGTTCTCTGCCCGTAAGCCCAGGGAAGCTTCACTGATTAATACTCCTCCCCCTTCTACGAACCTGGTTAGTACCTCAGCCATTTTCTCATTCATTATGTAGGGAATGGGAAGATAGACTACCCTGTATTTTTTTATCCTTTCTATCTCCTGGCTGGGAATCCAGTCTATGGGAATATTACTGTTCCAGAATAGGGAGTAGGCACCATGCAGGGAGAACTTGTAGGGATAGTTTATTGTCCCTTCAAATTCGGGAGAAGGAGGCTTCGGGGTATTTTCTACGCGGGAGATGAGGTCTGAGTGATGGTCATAGACTATGGCCACTTCTGACGGGAGCACGGAAAATTCCCGGAAGAGTGAAGCATGCTCATTTATTACTTTTCCTATGCGTTCTGCTTCTTCGCTTTTTTCGTTTTTACTGCCATCAATGTTTAATAAGCCATTTCCGTTGCTTTCACTACCCAGCCGTTCTGCCCGGTACTGCCAGAATAGAATTCCCTTGGCTCCATGAGCCACAGTCGTCCATATCCACCTGCGTAATTTTTCTGCTTTTATATGTTCTTTCCAATTATGTAAACTGGGGTAGAGTTCATTTATCCAGAAATAAGGAGAAATGCTTCTTATCCAGTCGCATATCATCCCCCCGATTCCCTCATGGTAAAGAACCGGGATATGCTGTTCGGGAAAAACCGGAAAGGAAGAGCCGTAGAAATCCACCTGCTTAGCATTCAGCCAATCCAGGGAAGTGCAACCGGCTACATCCTGGGTGACAGAACATGACCCAACATGGGTTATTATCGGGTGATTTTTGTCATGTTTCCTGATTTCTTCGTACATCCACCTTAACCTGTCCGCCACACTCCACATTGCCCACTGCCGCCAGAGGTAAAGCTCGGCATAGTCCCCCACCATCCCCGGCGGGTCAATGTCTTCCCAATCCCCCCAGGCTTTTCCTACGAACTGGTTTAGGTTCTCCACTGTGCCAAATCTTTTCTTAAGCCATCTCCGGTAACTTTTCTTTGATTCCTCGCAGCAGCACTCGTGAATAGGCCGGCTGCAGGGCTCATTCCAGGCATTCCACAACAATAGATTCTCTCTTTCCCTGTATCTTTTTACCGCAGCTTCTATGAATCGGTTGGCTTCTTCCCTTACCTTGGGATGGTCAAAGCAGGGCAGCCAGCCTCCCACATAGTATGCTCCCACTGCTCCCGGCATGATTTTTGTGCCAAAGAGGTTGACTCGTTCACACCCGTATTCCCGGTAAAGCCAGGCAGGTGCAGTCTCCAGCATGAACTTGAAACTTACCTGTAACTTATGCTTCTCTGCCAGGTCAAATAGCCTGTCCAGGTCATCCCAGTAAAACTCGCCCTTCCTTCTCTCCTGCCACCTCCACTGCGGACGGAGACGGATAATATTGAATCCCATCTTCTTTATGTGTGCTATGTCCATCTCCCATTCTTCCGGCAGAGGCGTGGGAGCACGGTAGTACTGTACCCCGTAGGGAAATAAATCTTTTTCAATATTTTTTTTACCCCTATTTTTCCCTGACATGCTATACTCCTTGTTATTTGAACTATGTAT
>JALUVB010000140.1 GCA_027021085.1 bacterium | reverse complement strand
AACTTCGGTGGATATAATTTGGTAAAATTGAAGAGTGAGAGAGAAGTTTTATGTGTATATAATTCAAAGTGAAAAGACACAAGAGTTTTATGTAGGAATCACACAGAATCTAAGCAAGCGTATTTTTGAGCATAACACTAATTGTTCTGCTTATACAAAGTCAAAATGTCCCTGGAAGTTGATATGGTATGGTGTCTTTGGGCAAAGAGAGAAAGCAGAAAGTTTTGAAAGGTATTTAAAAAGTGGTTCGGGAAAGGCTTTTATGAAAAAGCGGTTGGTTCCCAGTCCTCCGAAGCCTTGGCGAAGGAGGGGAATACCTATGAGGAATTGAAACTCTGATTTTCTCTTGCCCCAGAAGGGTGAGAAGTTCCTTTTTAGAATACCTATTTGAAAAAGGGGACAGTCCCCTTTTCTACTCCCCTTGCAGGATGTAGGTGAAGGAAGTTTGAGGCTGGATGTATTTTTTGATGGTTTCCTGTATGTCTGATAGGGTGACTTTTTTTATTTTTTCTTCCCACTGCAGGGGGAGAAGATAGCCCAGGCCGTAAAGTTCATAAAGCATGGAGGAGAAGAGAAGGGAGTCCACTGTTTCTGTACTCTCGCTTTTTTGCCTGATTAATTTGCTTTTCAACGAGGCTAACTCTTTCCCGGTGATGCCTTCCTTTCTTAATTTTGTTACCTCTTCCCAGAGCCCCTGTTCTGCCTCCCGGAGTTTATTTTTTCCGGTGAAAAGATAAAAGACCAGCATTCCTTCATCCCAGCCCTGGAAAGTAAAACTTCCCACCAGGTAGGCAAGGGCTTTCTCATCTCTCAGGTGGTAAAAAAGTGGGGAAGTTTGGTCAGAGAGATAAGTTTGCAGAATTTCTATGGAATAGAGGTCAGGAGAGTTTAGAGGAGGAATAGGGAAAGCCAGAAAGACTACTGATTCTGCGAAATTTGCGCTCTCTTCCTTTTCCCTGCGGGTAAATTTCAGTTTTTCCCTTTTTACCCTGCTGCCTTTTTCCAGGCGGGAGAATTTTCTTTCCAGGAATTTCCTGGCTTTTTCTTCCTGGAATTTGCCGCCGATACCTACAATTGTATTGTTGCTGGTGAGGAGGCGGGAGAAGTAAAAGTTTTTGATTTCTTCCCGGGTTAAACTTTTTATTGATTTCACTTCACCTTCTGGAGAAAGGGAGTAGGGGGAGGAGGTGAAAAAGTTTTTTCTCAGGCGATAAAAAGCATAACGAAACGGAGTTTCTTTTCGCATGCTTATACTGCGCAAGAGGTCTGTCTTTGCCTTATCGATTTCCTCAGGGGAAAACTGGGGGTGGAGAATGAGTTCTGTGATAGCTTTTAATCCGGTGGTGAGATATTGAGAGGGCAAAGTAATGGAAATCCCCATGGAATTGTTACCTGAATAACTGGAAATTTCGCCTCCCACTGCTTCTATTTTGTCTGTCCATTTTTCGGCTTTTTCCCCCTGCAGAAGCAAGATAGAGATGATTTTTGATATGCCGTTGTTATCTGCTGTTTCCCACTTTACTCCGCCTCCCATGACCACTCTCAAGTTTACATAGGGGACGTCCTTATGGATAAATATTCCGCGCACGCCGGAGGGGAAGGTTATCTTTTTTAATGTTTGGTTTTCAACTGTAATTTTCTGTTTTTCTACCGGGTAGGAAGCAGGAAGGAGCAAAACTTTGCTGTAATTTTCTTTTCTTAAGTATTTCTTTGCTACCCGCAGGATATCTGATTTTTTTAATTTCTTGATGGATGCAAGGTAGAAACGGGAATAGTTCAGGTTGCCGGAGTAAAAGTAGTCGGAGATGAGCATTCTGGCTCTGCCTTCCACCGATTCCCCGGACTTTAAGATGCCCATTTCTATGCGATTTTTTGCTCTTTCTATTTCTTTTTCAGTGATATTACGGGGGAGGTTGTTCAGTTCATCCCAGAGTATTTTTTCCACCTTCTTGAGGTTTTTTGCCTCGCAGGTTATCTCGATGGCAAAGATGCCTTCATACAAAGGGGTGTAGGAAAAGGTGGAAATGGAGTTAACCAGGTTCTTAGTTTCTTTGAGTGTTCTGACTAATAGGCTGCTTTTGCCGTCTGAAAGTATAGAAGACAGCAAATCCAGGGCAAAGGTATCCTTTCCACCGAATCCGGGGATAGGAAAGCCTATTATCTCTCTGGCCAGGCTTATCTTTTTGCGGTAAACAAATTCTCTCTTTCCTTTAAGGTAAGGTTCGGAGGGGAGGGAAAATACAGGGATAGGGGAGGCGGGCAAAGAGCCGAAGGTTTTCTTTATTAGAGAGGGAATCTTGCTTTCATCTATCCCGCCGCAGATTATTAGTAGGGAGTTACCCGGCACGTACATTTTTTTGTGATAGTTGATAATATCCTGGCGTGAGATATTGAGAAAAGAATCTTTATACCCAATCACCGGGAAGCGATAGGGAGCATAGGAAAAGAATTTTTCGAAGAAGTAACGGCTCAACACCCTGTCCGGATTATCCTGGTTCATTTCCATTTCTTTTATGATAACTTTTCTCTCTTTCTCCAGCTCCTTTTCTTCAAATGCGGGCTGGTACACTGCCCTGGCAAGTATATTCAAGGCAGGAACAAGATTGTCGCGGGGGACAGTAATCTGGTATGCGGTATGGTCAAAGGATGTATAGGCACTTACATCGCCTCCCAGCTGGGATATTTTTTTAGCTATCTCTCCCACGGCTTTGGTTTCTGTCCCTTTAAATATCATGTGTTCCACAAAGTGGGATATGCCGCTTCCATAAAGATTTTTTTCAAAGATACTCCCTGCTTTTACCCATAGCTCTATGTGCACCAGGGGGGATTCCTGTTTCTCCCAGATTGCCTGGAATCCGTTTTGCAGTTGCAGTGTTTGGGCAGGGTAAAGGGAAGAGTGTAAGATTGCCAGGAAAAGAATTGAAAAGAATAAAATTTTTCTCATTACTTACCCCTTTCTAACCAGAAGAGTGGTATCACTGAAAGACAGATTATTATACCACTTATAATAAAAGGATAATTTATGGAATACTTGCTCACCGCCCCTGCAATTAAAGGTCCCAGAATCCATCCCAGCCCGCTTAAGGACATTACTATGGCTACCTCCAGTCCCCTCTTTCCTTCCCGGGCGTAATGTTGAACAAGTGTGTTGCGGGCAGGCACCCAGAAACTCGCTCCTACCAGGTCATGTGTGAGCCATACGATTGAAGCCAGGAGAAATGTAGAGGGCACTGCGGTAAGCGCGATTGTCACCCCTTGCAGGAAGATAAATATAATGGTAGTGGCCTTCAGATTCCACTTTACGATTTTTCCCGACAGTATCATGGGAATTCCCAGGCTGAACCTATGAAAAGCTAAGATAAGTGCGACCCAGCCGGGTGATACGGAAAATTTGTGGTAGAAGAAGAGGGGAAGAATAAAGGAATGACTCGCACTTACTCCTATCATAAGGATGAACCCCGAGACGGTAATAAGAACCAGTGGGCGGGGCAGGCGATGCTTAAAGGGAGCCGTCCAGGAAAAAAGGGAGGAGTGCGAGGGAGTAAATTTCTCCTCAAACCGGAAAATGAATAATAGCGCGGTGAAAAATGTAATTATCCCTATTAAAACAAAAGGAAACTTGTAACCTGTTCTCACCAGGAGAAATCCTCCCAGGATTACTCCTAATCCCTGGAAGGTGAAATCAGACCCCACTGTCCAGGCAATGAGATGGCGGAATTTATCCTTCCATTGTTCAAAAACCAGAACTTGCTGTATTGTTTCTTTAATCGCCCGTGAGGTTTCCCTCAGGGAGCGGAGCAATATTTGAGCTGTTACCGTGGAGAAAAAGGGGGTAAAAAGGTTGCTGAATGCGGAAAGCAGGAGGGAAAGAGAGAAAAAATGCTTTCTGCCAATGAAATCTGAAATCTGGCCAGCATAAATCCTTATAAAAAAGAGGAACACCGCGGAAAAAGAGAAGATTATTCCCATGTTCCCGTAAGAAATCTTCAGGGTATCCAGGTAAAAAGGAAGAAGAAAGTCGTATAGACCAATACTCAGCCCGAATATTGCGCTGGCAATAATTAATAAAAGCATAGTGGTGAATAGTTTACCCCATCTTAAAGGATTATGGAATATAAGGCCGGGGGCGTGCGCTAAAAGTTATGAGTGCAGGACAGCATCTTTTCTGAAACTTGGAATAAACCCAAATGCCAGTATGCAAAACCAGGATACCGGAAAACTCATGGCTTGCTACCGGGAATCTGCCCCGGCATTACTTCGGAAGGGAGGGCAGGCGGGTATGACATGCGGGCTGGTTTTTTCCTTTTCTGCTTCTCTTTTCTCATTCCTGCGCAAGCCGCTGCCCGCTCCCCCACAAAACCAGGAAACCAGGACTACTAATCCCCTGCTTACTCTTCAATACTCTCCCCGTCTACCGTCTAAAGTCTATGGTCTGAAAGTTGTGAGTTGTTAGTTGTGAGTTGCCAGTTCCCTGTCCCGGCGCATGTCGGGACACCCATACCTCCATGTTAGACTATAGACATCAGACTTTAGACATTAGAGGGGAAAAACACATGATACGGGGAACCAACTCACTATTCACTGCTTACTGTTCACTATTTACTACCTTTCCCCTCGATACTCACTACTAACTACTCACTACCGTTTACTGTTCACTACTTTTAGGGATAAGCTCAATTTCAAAAAGACGCGGCCAGAATTTACCGGTTACGAACAGCCGGTTGTTCTGCGTATCGTAGGCGATTCCATTGAGCACATGGGTGCGGTTTCTCCGGTATCTGGGAGGCAAAATATTTCTCAGGTCTATCCAGCCGGTTACTTCCCCTGTGCGGGGAGAAATCCTGGCAATGTAGTCGCTTTGTAATATGTTGGCATAAATCTCTCCCTGCACGTATTCCAGTTCATTTAACCTGGTTAGATAATAATTATTATCGTGCACTTCTATTTGCCCGATTTGTGCAAAGGTATTCGGGTCCAGAAAGTATAATGTTGAGCTGCCATTGCTCATGATTAAGCGTTTCCCATCGTTGGTAATGCCCCAACCTTCGGTGGGATAGGTGAACTGTTTTATTAACTTAAAGGTTTTCTTATCATAGACAAATCCCACCCTGGAGCGCCAGGTCAATTGAATAATTTTATCTCCATAAATAGTTATACCTTCACCAAAGAATTGCTCGGGAAGTTTATAAATCTGCAAGACGGCTCCGTTTTCCAGTTTAACCTTCCGTAAGCTGGATTTTCCCTGGAACCCTGTTCCTTCGTATAAAAATCCGTTTTCAAAAGCCAAACCCTGGGTAAAAGCTTTTCTGTCATGCGGATAAATATTTACTATTCTGTAAGTATATATGGGGACCTTTCCCGAAATTTTGGGGTCTGCTGAAGGAGGAATAACTGTTGAGCCGTGCACATTTGACCGGTAATAAAGAAGCACGGCAATTGATAAGATAAAAAGCCCTATGAAAATTGCCAGGGAATACTTCATAATAAAATTTATATAGTGCTATTGTATGCAATAATCTGCGCTTCTACAACCCCATATTCTCCCTGTTTGTTGCCGGTAGTTGGTTTCATTTGGATGTTGTCCGACAACTCCCCCTCCCAGTTTAACGTCTAAAGTCTATGGTGGAAGAGTTGTTAGTTGCCAGTTTCCAGTTACCAGTTCCACCTGTGCCCCACCTGTATCTTGGGAGAGTTGTTAGTTGCCAGTTCTGCTTATCACCTCACACCTATCTTATATCTTCCCTAACTATTATCTACCCGCTACTATCTACTCACTGCTTTACTGGATGCCTGCTTCCGCAGGCATGACAGGCGGGCAAGAAACCAGGATTACCAAGATACCAGGGTACCAATTCACTGTTTACTATTTCCCTTCTCTTCAGCAAAAATTGCAGAAAATTTGACGCTTTGCCGCTTTAAATGTATTATTTAGATAATTGATAATAGAAGAAAAATAAAAAAGGATGTTAGACGTACGAGCGGAGTAGGGAAAGATCGGATGGCACGTAGACGCAAAGAGCCAGATCCTCCGGGCGTCCCGGAGGTTGACCCTGCTACGGGGATCCGCCTCCTCGAGGAGCAACTCCGAAAGGGTCGCGCACTCCTACAATCCCGTCCTCTCGACAGTGATTCCTATGGGCAGTGGGAGCTCGTGACCCGCAATTATCTAGAGAAGGCGTTCGGTCGGAATTCACCAAACGTGAGCAGCGTGACGGATGTGGGAAAGTACGGGGCCTTCCCGATGGGAGCAGGCGAAGAATGGTGGGAAAACCACCGAGCGGAAAGCCTCCAATCCCAGCTCGCGCGTCTTGAGGGCTTAGTGGAACTGCTCAGGACGGAGCAGCAACTCCAAGGGGTGGGAACTGTGTCTGGCGTACTAGCGAATGCACCAAAGGGCCATCGGATCTTCCTGGTGCACGGTCACGACGAGGCGGCAATTCAGGCCGTAGCACGCTTCCTTGAGAAACTAGATCAAAAAGTTATTCTACTTCGCGAGCAGCCTAATCGCGGCCGGACTATCATCGAGAAGTTCGAAGAGTACAGCGACGTAGGATTCGCAGTTGTGCTTCTCACTGGCGACGATCGCGGCGGGTTGGCGTCGGCATCGAACGATGAACTGCATCCTCGTGCACGGCAGAACGTGATCCTTGAACTCGGGTTCTTCCTTGGCAGGCTTGGCCGGTCTCGCGTGTGCGTACTGTACGTGGAGGGCGTCGAGATACCTTCCGATTACTCGGGAGTACTCTACGTGAAGCTGGACACGGAGGGCGCCTGGCGATTGCAGTTAGCCAGGGAACTAAAGGCCGCTGGGCTACCTGTGGATATGAACAAGGCGTTGTAAGAACAAGGCGTCTAACAACAGCATGCAGCGGACGGCGCTACGCACCGCCGCTGATGCTGAGCGTTATGTGTCTTTAATTAAGAAGATGAAATGATTTTACAAAAGAAGACGTTAGAAAAACTTCGAGGTCTTATCAACGAAGAGACAGAATATCGTTCTGGACCGAAATTAGTTCAATTTTTTAATGAGCTTGGCTTTAATGATACTTATGGACAAGGTTTTCCTTCAAGATGGATATATACAGACGAGAAACTATCAAAGATTAATGGAACACCGGAGTTGGATAAATGTATAAAAAATCTGTTTGCACCAGTCAATTTTATCGGAAGAATGGGCGAACTAGATAAATTTATCGATGAATTCAATCAGTATCTCGTATTTGACGGATGGAAAGTAATTAGAAAGGGTAAGGAGATTAGCTTTGTTAAAGCCGATGAAAGTGATTTAGAAAAATCGTTATCGTCAAAACTTACTGACGATGAGACAGATTTTCTTAATATAGAATTTGAAGAAATACCTCTTGAAAAAATAGGCTTAAATAGCGCCATTACTGATGTTCTCAGTATGCGCCTTGAAGAGATTAAACGATGTTTATCCTCAAATGCGCCGCTAGCGGTTATTTTTCTTTCAGGTAGTACCTTGGAAGGAATTCTTTTGGGAATAGCGCTGAAATATCCAAAACAGTTTAATAAGGCAAAGTCTTCTCCCAAGAACAGCGGAGGTAAAGTAAGGCCGTTCCACGAGTGGACATTAAACGATTTAATAAATGTATCGCATGAGTTGGGATTACTGAAAGAAGATGTTAAAAAATTCAGCCATTCCTTGAGGGAATTTCGTAATTATATTCATCCGTTTCAACAGGTTAGTTCAAAATTCAATCCAGATGAATATACTGCAAAAATATCCTGGCAGGTTTTGAAAGCGGCATTATTTCAATTAGTTGAGGCGAAAATTGAAATATAAAGGTACACATAACAAAGCGCTGCACCTGAACGCCCATCCGCTGCGCCCTTCGGGCTTGCGTCTTGTCGGCGGCTGAGCTCAGGCGTTGGCCTTGAATGAGAAAATGGAAGCTCTCAGAAACATACTTGAGAATCCCCTGCTACGGAACACTCATGCACGAAAACGCAGCGATATCAAGGAGCACTTTCCTGAATTGGAAGACTGTCCACATGATCACTTCCTTTCTATTCACAAATACATTAAAAGATCGCCACAGCGTTTTTATTCGCAATCTGTTTACAGTAAATTTCTTGGATGGTTAGAGGATAGAAATCGAATTAGCCAAGGTGCACTTCAGCAATATCTGACTGAGCATGATGCTGAGTTGAATCGAGCATTCCTTCATCTCGAAGAGATCAACAACTTAGACTGGCACGATTTTTTTGAGAAACTTGATAATATTGAGTTCATTAGGTTCATCGATCAACAAATACACCCCTCTTATCTTAGGCTTACAGAAGCCGTTTTCACTCCATTTTGTCGTATCGTTGCCTATTTTTCGCGCGTTGATCGGGGCAGTGGAACAGATGGCCTAGATTTGTTTCCAATCGTTGAGGAGATAGAAAGAACTAGCTTGTCTGATGTTGTCAATCCATACAAGCATATAGTCCGAAATGCCATCGCCCACGGTGGTATTACATATCTTCAGAACGAAATTCTGTACTGCGACAAGAAAGGGAATGAAGAAAAATATAGCGATAGAGATATCGTTAGGACATTTGATGATCTTCTTGATTCTTGCAATGCTTTAGCTCTTGCACTTTCTCTTTTCCTTTTAGTAAATCAACCAAATGGATACCGGTTACCTCAACAGCTGCTGTTGGAGGAACTTAAAGAGGAAACCAAGACCCCATGGTGGGAGGTTGTAGGTTGTACACCCTCTAAATTCACGGGATTGAACCAACTTATAATATATGCCAGGCCAAACACTGCTGATTACGGGAAGGTCCAATTATCCACATTTCAGACAGGAGTTCTTGTTGAAAGTTTTGTGCCCGGCTATGATCGCTATTTCTTTTCCATTCGTTCTTCCTCCTCTTGGCCTGGGTGGGCGGCATTTGATGGCAAAAAGCTCCATGATTTAAGGAATAAGCAAGATGCTATCCTTGAAGATTATAAGGGCGTACTTGAAAACGATTTAGTATTCTATGTCCCCCGAATAAAAACCCCCCGATTCATTGCTCGGATTCAGAACATTATATTGAGTTTCAGACTTAACATGCCAATTGCTATATTAGATATTAAAAGGCAACTTGGCCTACCTGAAATATACATCCGAGAAGCTAATATCCATAGGAATGCCTGGGGGGCTGTACTTAATGGGAGTGTTTTTGTAGAATATCATAAAGGTTCAATAACACAAGATATTATTCGAAAGATCCGGAAAAAAGCAGTCAGAAAAGCTCTCTCAGAAGCACGTAAAAAAACGCCAATATGCAAAATTATCCGTTTTCTTCCCTTGGGTTACGCTCGTATTAGCGTCTTCTGTAAAGATTATCGTCGCAGACGTCTCTCAGGATATGGCTTAGGTCCTCATTTAGTATGCACAATTCAAGTAAAACGGATTAGAAGAATACAAAGCCCTGATATAATGGGTTCTACTATTGAACAATTAGGTGGTTATCGTATTGCATGGAACCGGGCTTGGCTTGAAGAGAACACAGGCCAACAAACGCATTAACTCGGACTGGCAATTCCGCTGCACTCCTTGGCGGCAGGTGAGCTCTGCCATTAGATGAAAAAACAAATAAGGTGACGAGTTAACTGCCAATTAACCTGTATCATATATTGACATTTTCTTTGACATATGGTATATTTTATCTGGAGGTGGGAATATGATTACCATTAAGGAAA
>JALUVB010000139.1 GCA_027021085.1 bacterium | reverse complement strand
TTCCCACTTTATGTTTTCTGCGATTTTCTGGAAATGTTTCAATGCCCCGCCGGCCCATCCGTAACTTCCGAAGAAAGCAGCTTTTTTGTTCATTATGTTTTTCAGGGCCGCCATTTCCAGCACCTGTGCCACGGGAGGGAATAGTTTGCTTTCATAGGTGGGAGAGCCAATCATTACACCTGCCTTTGTCCACAGGGAGGGAAGAATGTAGCTTACGTGGGTTCTGGAGGCATCAAAAATCTCCAGGGGGATTCCTGTTTCGGAGATTCCTTCCGCCACGGCATTCATCATTTTCTCTGTATTGCCGTACATGGAGCTGTAAACGAGCGTTATTCCGGCTTCGGTGTTACCTGTGGCGTATTGAGACCACTTCTGGTAAAGATTTACTATGAACCCTGGGTCCTTTCTCCAGATGAGTCCGTGGGAAGGAGCTATAACTTCTATGGGGAGGCCGGATAATTTTTCAATGGCTTTTAGCACCGGCCGGGTGTATTTGGCTACGATGTTCACGTAATAGCGCAGGGACTCTTTCAGGTAGAAGGATAGGTCTTTGTAGTCATCGTCGAAGATGGCTCCGCGCAGAGCTCCGTATCCGCCAAAGGCATCGCAGGAAAAAAGTATGTGCTGGGTAGTCTCGTAGGTTACCATGGTTTCAGGCCAGTGCAGAAACGGGGCGTAGAAGAACTGTAATTTTTTCTTGCCCAGGGAAAGTGTTTCACCGTCTTCTACTGATTTTACGTTTTCCGTAATTCCGTAAAAAGATTTAATCATCTCTTTTGCTTTTGGCGTGCTCAGGATGGTGGCATGAGGAGCTATTCTTCTGAATGTGCGCAGTATGCCGGTGTGGTCTGGCTCCAGGTGGTTAAGCACCAGGTAGTCTATCTCTCTCAGGGGGGTAATTTCTTCAATGTAGCTGAAGAACTCGTCTGCTTTGCCTGCTTTGGCCAGCTCAATAATAACTTTCTTCTCATCATTTATCAGGTAGGAATTGTAGGAGACTCCCTCTTGCGTTATAGGCCACACTCCCTCGAACAAATCGGTAGTCCTGTCATTTACTCCTATCCAGTAGATATCAGGTCTGATTTCAATTTCCGGCATTTTGTGCCCTCCTTTCTTTTAATACAATTATACAGGTTAAGGTAACTTACTTTCTATAGCTTTGCGCTTGCCCTACCACTAAACCAAACAGAAGTGTGATGGCAGGAGAGATAAGCATTAACTCCACCTTTCCTTTATCCATTTCAGGTCTTCTGCTGCCTTTTCTTCTGTGTAGCCGAGTGTGGGCAGGGTGAGAAGTTCTCTGGATAATGCGCGGGCAGAAGGGAATTTGTCTCCCTGGTTAATATAAATACGAGGATAAACTTCCGGGATGGATTTCTCATACATCCGGGTTACTCCCCAGCCTTTGTTGAGGAAGAGCTTTTCCAGCCGTGCTCTTTTTCTCTTTACCAGTATGGGAAAACGCAGGTAGCAGGGCTTGGAATCTTTAATGGGGGCAATTAATTTTACCTGCGGGAAAGAGGTGAGATGTTTCTGGAGCAGTTTTGCCCTTTTATCTCTCTCTTTTATGAGTTTCGGGTAATCTCCCAGTTGAAGGTAAAGCAATTTTTGCTGAAAAGAAGAAAGTTTTTTCCTCTCCGGGAAGAATTCGGAGGTCTCTTCCTGGGGAAGGTTTAAGTTAGTAATTATTCCCCAGCCCCAGGGTTTTATCAGCAGGGAGAAGAGCAGGAGTCGGATGAATGAGGGAAGGGGATTGAGAAATTCATAGGTGGTGAGCTCTTTTCCTATTTCACGGGATAGCTTATCATCTCTGGTAAAGATAATGCCTCCCTTATCCGTGGTCAGGTTTTTCCCTTTCCCCAGCGAGAAAAACCCCGCTATTCCCCGGGTGCCTGTTTTTCTTCCGCCCGCCTCTGCTCCCAGAGCCTGGGCAGCATCTTCCACACAAGGAAATTCCTTCCAGAGGGGATGGGGGTAGCCAAAAAGATGCACGGGTAACAGGCAAAGAGTTTTTTCATCCCACAGCCTCTCCACCTGCTTTTTTGCCATAAATAGGGTGTCTTTCTCCAGGTCTGAGAGCAACACTTTCATGCCCAGGCTTTGAATAATGCGGGGAATTACCGGGCA
>JALUVB010000138.1 GCA_027021085.1 bacterium | reverse complement strand
AAGCGTGCTCTCAGGGGAGAAGTTAAAAGACCAATACGCGTGGAAGCGCCTATCAAAGTGTAAGAGGGCAAGGAAACTTTAAGCGACTTGGCCGAAGGCCCTTTTCCCAAAAGAATATCTAACTGGAAGTCTTCCATTGCCCCGTATAGTATTTCTTCAGTTTGAGGGTTGAGGCGATGTATTTCATCTATGAACAATACGTCTCCTTTTTGAAGACGGGTGAGGATTGCCGAGAGGTCTACCGGCTTTTCCAGGATAGGACCGCTGGTAGATACTATATTAACTCCCATTTCCTTTGCGATAATATAAGCCAGGGTAGTTTTTCCCAGCCCTGGAGGGCCGAAGAAGAGAATATGATCAACAGATTCTTCTCTTTTCCTGGCTGCTTCCATGTATATTCTTAGCTGGGTTTTTAAATTTTCCTGCCCTATAAAATCTTTTAAGGCCTGTGGTCTTAAGCGGGGATCCAGTTCCCTGTCTTCCGGAGTAATCTCCGGGGTGAGGAATTTTTTTTCTTCTTTTTTCATAGCTTTCTTAATGCTTCTTTTATTATCTCTTCCAGGGAAGTCAAATCAGGTAATTCCTGCCTTACTTTTCTAACCAGTTGTTTGGCTTCTTTACTGGTAGTGCCTAAGGTTACCAGGGCCTGGGTTGCCTGGCGGGTAATTTCGTCCTCGGGTAGTGTGCTTATAATTTCCCCGGCCAGTTCCAGGACAATCTTTTGCCCTATTTTTTTCCCTATGCCAGGCAGGTGAGAAAGGGTTTCCGGAGAATTTTTAATCATTTCTTCAAATTCTTCCGGGGAAACACGGGAAAGTATGCCCAGGGCAGTACGGGGACCTATTCCGCTCACGGATAGCAAGCGAACAAACATGTCCCTTTCACACTCTCTCAGAAACCCGTAAATCTGCATTACGTTTTCTCTTACGTAGAGGTGAGTAAATAGCTGTACTTCGCTTCCTTCCTGTCCCAGTTCGTTGTATACGGAGAAGGGTATTTCTATGCCGTACCCTATTCCGCCCACTTCCAAAAGTAAGTGGGAGGGCTTCTTTGCTTTTATGATTCCTTTAAGAAACTCTATCAACAGCTTTTCTCCATTGGTAGTTGAAAATACAGCAGATTGCTACTCCCAGGGCATCAGAAACGTCCAGGGGAAAGGGTAATTCCCGGATATGTAGAATCCGCTTAACCATTTCTTTTACCTGTTCCTTATCTGCTCTGCCATAGCCAGTAACTGCTTCTTTTATGCTGGGAATAGAAAAAGTTTCTACTTTGCAGTTTTCCTCCAAACCTGCCAGGGTAAGGGCTCCCACTATTTTTCCTATATCCAGGGCCAGGCGGGGATTTTTTGACAAAAATGGTTCTTCAATAGCGAGTATTTGAGGCTTGTATAATTTCAAAGCTTCTTTTGCTTGCCGGTAAATAGTCTGTATCCCCTGGGGGAGCATTTTTCTCTGTACTGCCCAGATACCGCAATCTAACAGTTTCCATTCCTCGCTTTCAATCAACCCATAGCCGGTTCGCATAAATCCTGGGTCGACACCCATCACTCTCATCACAACATTTTACCAAAAAGAAGCGGGTAAGTGGTAAGGTATTGTTGATGGGTTGTTCGTGGTTAGTCTACAGTTGCCAGTTCCCTGTCCCGACGCATGTCGGGGCACCTATTCCCCCATGTTAGACTATAGACATCAGACTTTAGACATTAGACGGGAAAGACATATGATACGGGGACCAACTCACTATTTACTGTTCACTATTTTCCTAGTCTACAGTCTATGGTCTAAGGTCCAAGAGTTGTGAGTTATGAGTTTCCAGTTACCAGTTCCCTGTCCCGACGCATGTCGGGGCACCTGTACCTCCGCCTGTGTTCTGTATCCTCTCTCCTCATCTAAAGTCTCAAGTCTATGGTCTAAGGTCTAAAATATCCCCCTCACTACTAACTACTCGCTACTCACTACTTGTTCACCATCTCCCAGTCTACAGTCTAAAGTCTACGGTCTAAAGTCTATAGTATAGTGGGGCTATGGTCTCAAGTCTAACATCACTTGTTTACTTCGGTTAGTAGTTCTTCGGGTATGTCAAAGTTTGTGTAGACGTTCTGAACATCCGGATGTTCATCTAATATATTTACCAGTGTAAGCACCTGTTC
>JALUVB010000137.1 GCA_027021085.1 bacterium | reverse complement strand
TGGGAATGATGGGAAAGCGAGGGAGAAGAAGCACAGCCAATCCCCTCACCTACACCGGAAGGGAATATGATTCCTCTACCGGGCTTTACTACTACCGCGCCAGATACTATAATCCAGGAGTGGGAAGATTCATCTCCGTTGACCCGCTGATAAGACAATTCGCCCGCTCTTATGCGGGAAGCTCTGCCCTCTCTGGGGGGTCGGGAGGTTGTGGGAGTTGCGGGGGATTGGGGAGGGGGAGTGTGCCAGAGATCTCTTTTTCTCCTTCAGTTTCTATAAAATGGAGGCATCCCTATGTGTATGTGAGGAACAATCCGGTGAATTACATAGATCCAGAGGGGTTGAGAATAAGTAGAGGGGAGCTTATATATATTCTATCCACAGCGGGAATGCGCCTTAAGGCACTCCAGCCAGATCCCCGTTTTCCACCAGAAAATTGGCCTATCTGGAAGTCCGGTACAATAATGTGGAGTGCGGCCAATAGGACTCTTATAAAAATTTTCCTCTGGGATATGGTTAATCAGATTCCGCTTCCTGAATGGCTGGGTAAACTAAGAGATGCATATAATAAAATAATGCAGATTTTAAATGCTTTAAAGAAAAGGCAATATGAGTATGCCACGGTAGAATATGATAATGCTACCCTCATAATAGCGTGGGATAGATGTGGGGAAGTGAGAATACCGGTGTTGTGGTATTCAGAGGAGGGAGAAGATCCATGGGGATATAAGGCGTTTATAGTCGATTTCTGGGCTAAAACAGCAAGAGACATTTCCAACCCCTGGCCTCCTGATTACTCTGCCAGCATCCTTTATTACTATCCACCGGAAGCAGGGAGGGGAAGATGAGAAAAAGAACTATTTTTACTTTGTGTATCTTTTTTCTCATTTTTCCCTTGACTTCTTCTGCTAAAGTGGTAGGGGAATATCCCAAGGAAGGGAAAGTGATAAATTCGTGGAAAGGAGAGTTATTTCCTTTGGTAAATGGAAGTTACTGGCGATATATCTACAGCATGGTAGAGAAAAATGGGAAAGTGTATGATGAATATGTAGAGAAATGGTTAGCAGTTAGTAGCACAAGTTATGGATATTATAAAAAAGTTGAGAATTATTCTAAAGAGAAATTAATAAGTACTCTTGTGAATGAATATAACAAGAAAAGAGAGTTCCTTCTCTCCTTCAAAAGGGAACAACTTTTAAGCCTCCTGCTTTATAATTTTGAACCAACGTCTATCAGTGAATCTATCACCCCTTTCTATCTTATCAAATTTCTTAGCTCTCCTACTATTCCTCATGATAAAGGAGTACTGTACCAAGAAATACGAAAGGCAGACACTATGCTACTACATTCCTATTTTTATCTCCAATATGATAAAAAAGAAAATAAGATGCATTATAAGAAAAGCTGGGCAGGAAAATACTTCCCTATTAGAAAAATGAAACTAGGTGAAAAATGGATAAATTGGACAAATTCACAGGGAGAGGTGAAAAAACAAAAAACTCCTTGGTGGGGAATAGAATATGAAGTCATGGGAACTGATCTGCGGCAATTAGGTAAGGATAATTTCGTGTGTTACATTATAGGAATATGGGATTTATCGAAAAGAAATGGTGAGTATAAAAGAAGGACTTCTTATCCAATTACTAAATTATGGGTTGCACCTGATGTAGGAATAATTTTGACAATAAATGACCCAGAGAAAGAAAAAATATATATAGAGAAACTCATCGAATACTACCGTCCGGACAAAAACTTCTGGTGGTATACTTCAGAAAAGATAGTGCCAGATATCCCTCCTTATGTAAAAGGAGTGGATAGAAGACCCTATCCTCGCCTCACTGATGATGAGTAATCCCCTGGCATGGAAGATACTAATCTCTCTCTACCCACCCTCCTAACCTGTTACACCTACAACCCCGCCCACCAGTTACTTGAAGAGGAGAGGTTATTTAAAGCGGGAAGGAGTGAAAGAATCCTCCTTTCAAAATCATATACTTACGATGAAGATGGGAATCTGCTGAAAGAGGAAGAATGGGGGAATAACCGTCTCCTCCGGAAGAAAACCTACCTCTGGGACTACGAAAACCACCTTCTTAAGGTAGAAAGGGAAGAGAAGACCATCTTCTATCCTTCTCCCACCCACACCGGAGGAG
>JALUVB010000136.1 GCA_027021085.1 bacterium | reverse complement strand
TATCCCGCAGCGGGATTCCTTCTCTTCTTAGTTTAACTATGGCAGCCAGAAAGAGCAGCCCCACGAATTCTGTTACCAGTGTAGCCGTAGCGGCTCCCTGGAAACTCCAGCGGGGAATGAAGAGAAAATTAAGAAAAATATTCAGGAGCGCTCCGGTAAAAAAGAAGTAGAAACTCACTTTCTGGCGGTTTGAGGCTATGAAGTAAGTGCGAAAGATGAAGTTAAGCGAAAGCAGGGGCAGAGTCCAGATTAGCACCATAAGCGCCCGGGTAGAAAGCCGGAATTTTGCCCCGAAAATAATATTTACAAAGAAGGCAGGGAAAAAGCCAACAGTAATAGCAATGGGCAAGACAATAATAAAGACCCACTTCAAGTAAAAAAGAAAAGTCCCCTTGTATTTTTTAGGAGAACGCTTGAAGTAGCGAGAAATTACCGGAAGCAATGCCCCGGAGAAACTTGCCGGGATAAACACCATAACTTCCATAATCCGGTATGCCGCATTGTACAGAGCCACGGATACATCGCCCTGCATGAAACCCAGCATCACCGTGTCTATGCGATTGTAAATACCCAAAAATATCATCCCTATTCCCACAGGCAGAGAGGCTTTGATTATCCATTTTTGTAAAGAAGGGCTGATTTTTACGGGGGAAGGAGGAAGAAACTTATTCGCCCACTTCCAGCTCAGGTAGAAATTTATACCACTGGCTAAAAGAATGGCCAGGGCTATGGGGATTAAGCCGCCGCCCAGTAATATAAAGAGAATGACGAGCAGCAGTTCAGCAAGCCTATGGAGGATATCCAGTATCCCCCTGAATTCTAATCTCTCCACAGCCGTGAAGTAAGCAGAACGGAATACTTCTGCCGTGGAAGTGATTATTACGGCAAAACCGATAATATAAATGAGCAGGGAAGTGGGATAGGGGATGCGGGCGAAGAATACAGCCAGTAATATCAGGGCAAAAACTACTACTGATAGGAAAGCCTTCAGTGCCAGGGCATTATAGAGAAACTCCCGGGCTTTCGCTTTTTCCCGGGCTATTTCCCTGACAAGTATCGTGTTTATCCCGAAATCCATGAGCATGGTGAGAATGTAAGTAAAGGAAAAGGCGAAGGCTAATTTCCCGTATCCCTGTGTCCCCAGGTGCCTGGCTACAATACTGACAAATACCAGGGATATGAATTTACTTATCACCTGTGATACGAATATATAGAAAGTATTGCGGGGAACAGAAGTTTTATTTTTCTTATACGAAGCCATTTGATGGTTATTGTATCGTAAATAACAGGTTTTTCCAAAAAGGGAGGAAGATTGTAGACCATAGACTATAGACTTTAGACTGGGAGAGGAAATGCAGGATACAATATATAGGTGGGGGGTAGGCGGAACTGGGAACTCGGGACTGATGACTCGCAACTTTGAAGGTAGTGGATAGCGGGTAGATAGGGGGATGGATTCCTGCCCGCCTGCTTTCCCCCGACAGCCGTCGGGAGCGGGCAGGGATACCCACTTAGTAAAGATTTTAGGTGAGGTAGGTTGCTCTCTTGATTTTTTCAAAATTAGGGGTTAATATGCACGTAAATAATAGCAGGGGAATCTTCCAACTGGTTAGAAAAGGAGTGAGCAGGTTTATCCTGAGTAGGTTTAGTTTCCGGATTGTTTAGAAAACTGTAAAATCAATAGGAAAGGAGTAGTAAAATGGCACTTGATGTAAAAAAATTGTTGTACACAGCTGCATACAAACCGGTTGAGATAGAAAGACTACTTGACCCGGAACACCCCTCGTTTGTTCGCTTTGATCCCGAGCTGGGATATACCCTGAAAGATTACATATTCAGGGATGGCATGGAAAATACTCTCTCTGTTTATACCTATGAACCACACGGCGGTCATCGGAAGATGATAAATTATGCTGACCAGCCCTGTCGTATCAATACCTATGGTAATAGTTTTACGCAATGTGCCCAGGTTAGCGATGGCGAGACATGGCAGGAAATCCTGGCAGCCCATATCCGTGAGCCCATCCGGAATTTCGGGGTAGGTGGATACGGCGTGTATCAGGCTTACCGCCGGGCAATGCGGGTGGAAAAAACAGACCTGGCCGCCGAATATATAATCCTGAATATCTGGGATGATGACCATCTGCGCAATATTGATGCGGCGCGGTGGATAAGAGTGGCATGGATGC
>JALUVB010000135.1 GCA_027021085.1 bacterium | reverse complement strand
TCATTTGCCTCCACGGTATCCAGCCCCTTATCCTGCAATTCGTACGCTTTAATTTTGTTCACCAACCCTATCCCCCTGCCTTCCTGGGGCAGGTAGAGAAGCACACCCTTTCCTTCCTGGGCAATCAGCTCTAATGCCCTGGCCAGCTGGTCCCCGCAATCACACCTGAGAGAGTGGAACACATCGCCCGTAAGGCATTGCGAATGCACTCTCACCAGGACATTCTTTTCCCCGTTTACTTCACCTTTCACAAGTGCAAGATAATTTAAATCGTCCACTATACTCCGGTATAAATAAAGGGTGAAGTCCCCCCAGGGAGTAGGAACGCAGGTCTGGGCTTCCCTTGCTATCAACTTTTCTTTCTTTATCCTGTAAGCAATAAGATCCTTAATAGTGCCTATCTTTATCCCGAACTCCTGAGAAATTTTCAGCAGAGTATCCAGGCGAGCCATAGTTCCATCTTCGTTCATGATTTCGCATATCACTCCCGCCGGATAAAGACCGGCCAATTTAGCCAGGTCCACTGCCGCCTCCGTATGGCCTGCCCTTTTTAAAACTCCTCCCTTTTTCGCCCGCAGGGGAAATATATGTCCGGGCTTTGCCAGGTCTTCCGGCTTTGTCTCCGGATTAAGTATAATTTTGATAGTATGCGCCCGGTCATAAGCGGAGATACCCGTGGTAATGCCTTTCTTAGCATCCACAGAAACAGCAAAATCACTATGGAATTTATCAGTGCTCTTTTGTACCATGGGCTCGATTTCCAGCTCATCCAGCCGCTCGGGCGTTATAGCTAAGCATATTAAACCTCGCCCATGCTTGGCCATGAAATTTATGCTTTCCGGAGTTACTTTCTCCGCAGCAATAACAAAGTCTCCTTCGTTCTCCCTCTTTTCATCATCCACGATAATGACAAATTTACCCTCTTTAAAATCTTCTATTACTTCTTCAATCGGTGAAATCTTTCTCATGGTAGATAGAATTTATCATCTCACCCACTCCCTGTCAAACTAAGCACAGGCTTTCAGATTCATGATGCTTCATTTACCCTTACCTTGCCTCTTTCTTCTGCTTTACTCTTGTTAACCGCAAAGCATTAATTATCACGCCCAGGCTCAACCCCATATCTCCTATTGCCACTGCCACCCACAAACTTATCAGGCCCAATATTGCAAGAACGGCAAAGCTGCTCTTGATAATGATGGAAGCATAAACATTCTGCTTTACCACTCTGGAAGTCTTCCTGGCTAAATAAATGAGATAGGAAATCCTGGACAAATCATCCTGCATAAGGGCAATATCCGCTGTCTCCAGAGCCGCATCACTGCCGATGGCTCCCATGGCAATTCCCACTGAGGCCCTGGCCAGAGAGGGTGCATCATTTACTCCATCTCCCACCATAGCTATTGAGCCAAACTTGGCAGTCAGCCTGTCCACGATTTTCACCTTGTCTTCCGGGAGCAGCTGGGCATGGTATTCATCCACTCCTAGTTCTCCAGCAATTGCCTTGGCTGTATCCTCGTTGTCCCCGGTAATCATCTCTGTTCTGATTCCCATCCTTTTAAGCTCTGCTATCACACCGAAGGAAGAATCCCTTATTTTATCCCTTACTGCAATAGCTCCAATAACTCTTTTTTCTTCTGCAATAAAAATTGTGGTTTTACCTTCTTTTTCAAAGCGGGTTATCTTTTCCTCCGGCAATCTGATATTTAATTCATTAAAAAGATTTCTCGCCCCCAGGTAGTAAGTCTTCCCATCAATCTCTGCACTTATTCCTTTACCCGGAATAGCTTTGAAATTCTTCACCCGTTTTAGCTTTAGACTTTTACTCTCCGCTTCCTTAAAAATAGAGCGGGCAATGGGATGTTCAGAATGAAATTCAATGGAGGCAGCCAGTGATAAAACCTCACTCTCCGAAAGCTGAGCAAGACTCAAAACATCTGAAACTTCCAGTTTTCCTTCGGTCAAGGTGCCAGTCTTATCAAAAGCCACCGCTTTGACCTTGTTCAACTCTTCCAGATAGCTGGAGCCTTTTATCAATACACCCTTCCGGGTAGCACCGGTGATAGCAGAGACCATGGAAACCGGCGTGGATATGGCCAAGGCACAGGGACAGGAGACCACTAAAAGCACGAGAGCCCGGTATATCCACACACCCGCGGGTAACCCCAGAAATAGCGTGGGAATAATAGCCACCGA
>JALUVB010000134.1 GCA_027021085.1 bacterium | reverse complement strand
CTATCTATGCGCCGAACTTTGCTAACTTCAGGGCATGTGCCATAAGAAGAGACATGAGGTACTGAGTAGAAAATCTTCCCAGGGCCCCCCTGGCACATTCCAGTTCGGTAAATCTTTTTACAGTATCAGTCCGCACGGTATTTGCCCGTATAACCACGGGAACCGCATGCCATGAATGTGCTTTTAACAAAGAAGGGGTAGAATGGTCAGCCGTAATTGCCAAGACATCAGGGTTGAGAGAAATAATTTCCGGGATTAACGCATCCACCTCTTCAATTACTTTTGCCTTCCGCTCAAAATCACCATCTTCCCCCGCACTATCAGTAGGCTTAACATGGATAAAGAAAAAGTCGTAGAGGTTAAAATTCTTTTTCAGTGTTTCAATTTCATCCTTTAAGCTACCTCCCGTGGAAAGAATCTCCATCCCCACCAAGCGTGCAACGCCTTTATACATAGGGTACCCGGCAATACAGGCCGGATTAAGCTTGTAAATCTCCTGGAAAGAAGGGATATGAGGTAACTGGGAAAACCCTCTCAAAAGAACCATGTTAGCGGGATGCCGGGAAGCGAGAATGTTCTGCGCCTGGGAAATAAATTCTTTTACCAGGGAAGCTGTAGCTTCCGCTTTCTGATTAACCGGCTCAGGGGGAAGAGGAGGTAATCCTTCCTTCTGGGGATCAGTATCCTTAATCTCCCCTGACAACCCTTCTCCTCTGAGTACCAAAACTGCCCGATGCTCTTTCACCGTGCGCACAAAAGTCTTTACACCTTTTATCTTTATCTTCTCTTCCAGTTCCCTGCATAATTCCTGGTTAAGCTCGGTAGGGATTCTACCTGCCCTTCTATCTGTCACCAATCCCTTATCATCAACAGTGGCAAAATTAATTCTTGCTGCCACATCTCCTTTTTCCAGGTGAAAACCAATCCCTAAAGCTCCCAGGATACCTCTGCCCACCTGGTGCTTTATCGGGTCATACCCAAAAAGGGATATATGGCCTGGCCCGCTTCCCGGGGTTATGCCAGGAAAAACAGGGTCCATAAGTCCACACACACCCTCTGCCGCAACCCTGTCTAAATTCGGAGCACACGCCCTTTCCAGCTCTGTCTTCCCTTCTACCTGAATCCCCCCTACTCCATCCATCACCAATAAAACTATACGGGAAGAGTTTTTAACCGATAGTGTCTTGAGGAGCTCCCAAGTTTCCAATTTTCATCCTCCTCTTATACAAACTTTTGCATTCGTGCCATCTGATAAATTTTTTTCCTTGCTTTCTGCATCTTCTTCCGCTTTCTTATGCTTGGCTTTTCGTAAAACTCTGCTTTCTTAATATCGCGCATTAATCCTTCTCTTTCCATCTTCTTCTTGAACTTTCTCAAAGCTCTGTCCAAGGATTCTCCTTTTTCAACCCTGACCGTAGGCAATTCCTTTCACCTCCTTCTCACTCTTTTATCATCCTGTAATAAATTCAATATCTCCCCATGCTCCCATGTTCCCATCTATCAAAATCAATATCCCTCTTATCCCCTTTATCCTGGAACCCCACATTATTGCTTTTTTAATATCCCGCTCGCTCCGCACCCTATTTCCTATGGAAGTAGCTGCCGCATCAGCGAGTATTACCGAAGAAGATAATACCACAACTGCGTCTGTTTTGCCAAAGCTTAGTGAAGGTCCCACTTTTCCGCTGGAAGTGCATATCCCCAGAGGAGTCTGTTCCGGCTTTACTTTTATAATAACAGCATCACGCAGAGAAGAATCCCCCGGAAAAACTTTAACTAACCTATCTTTTTTAGAGACAAGGTATATATCTCCCCCATTTTCCACTATAATTTCCGATGACCATTTACTGAGCTTACCCGCTACCCATTCTGCCACTGCACCCGCTACCGAAGCCATGGGCCCCACTTTTACCCGTCTTGACATTTTAGCCATTTCCTTAACAATGCGCGGGGCACCGGGTTTGGGGAAATGAGGTTTGAGTGTTTTCAAAAAGAGAGGGTCTTCCTTTATATACTCTTCTATTTTTCTTCTTATCTCCATGAGAGCATCCAGGCTTTCCTTTTTTAAATCTCTTTCCGCCCGAATAAAAAGGTCGCTTTCCTTATAGGAAACCTCGAACCCCACCAGGTCACCGTCTTTAATCCAGTAGCGGTAAAACCGTTCAGTATATTGATTCATCTTTCCTGCTTTTATTTTACGCCTTT
>JALUVB010000133.1 GCA_027021085.1 bacterium | reverse complement strand
CAAATACTGAAACTACACCCAGGGTCTGAACTCCTAAGAGTTTCCAGCCTCCTCCAAAAAAGAGTCCATTTCCCGTTGTGCCGGGGCTGAAAATATCCTGAGCAAAAAGTCCCACGGCTATAGTTCCCCAGGCTCCACATATAGCATGAGCAGATACCGCACCCACAGGGTCATCAATATGTAACTTTTTATCAAAGAAGATAACTGAAAGAACCACCAGAATTCCCCCTATAAGTCCGATAATTACAGCACTTCCTGCAGAAACAAAAGCAGTTCCCGCGGTTATGGCTACCAGCCCTGCAACCACACCATTAAGTGCCATGCTTACATCGGGTTTACCAAACATCTTCCAGGCAATTAACATAGCACCTACTGCTCCTGCAGCTCCTGCAAGAACTGTGGTTGTAGCAATATGGGCAATCTCTGGAACGGCGGACATAGTGCTACCGGGATTAAACCCGAACCATCCGAACCACAGAATAAATACTCCCAAAGCCGCTAAGGGGATATTATGTCCGGGAATAGCATTGGAGGTTCCATCAGGGTTATACTTGCCAAATCTCGGGCCGAGCATTTTTGCTCCTACCAGTGCCAGCCATCCACCAACTCCATGAACCACCGTGGAACCAGCAAAATCCCACATTCCCAGCTTAGCCAACCAACCTCCACCCCAGATCCAGTGTCCCACCACAGGATAGATGAAAGCGGTAATTACTATACTGTATAGGATGTAGGAGACAAATTTTGTTCGTTCTGCCATAGCTCCAGAAACAATGGTAGCCGCGGTGGCAGCAAAGACCATCTGGAAGAAATATTTAGCTTCCAGAGGGATAGGTGTCCAGCTCAGGGAGGCAAAAGGGTCTCCTCGCAGGAAAAATCCCCCTGTTCCCATAAAGAGATTCCCTGCTCCAAACATTATCCCAAAACCTATAGCCCAGTAAGCAATACTGCCAAAGGAAAAATCCATAAGATTTTTCATAAGCACATTACAGGCATTCTTAGCCCGGGTAAATCCTGCCTCCAGCATAGCAAATCCTGCTTGCATGAACATAACCAAAACCCCTGCCAGGAGTGTCCAGACGGTATCCAGAACCACACTTTTATCCTGCAAGAGTTTGCTCAGCTCACTCACCGAATTCTCTCCTGCATAGAGATAGGGCAAGAAACCTCCCAAGAGAAGCAAGATAAAAATGAGTCTACGGGGAACTTTTAACATACCTCACCTCCTTACATTTCAAAAGAAATACCTACTCCCGTAAAGAACCGCTCCACCTGATCCCCATCATCCGGATCCTTAAGGTCACCCGAGGGAACAGCATAACCTACACGAGGAGAAAGAGTAACTCCTTCCTTAAGGGAAATATCCAAACTAAGAAGTAGCTGGTAGTCCTCTCCTTTCCCCTCTATGAAAAGACCCCGGTTATATCCTGTGGAGAAGTCTATATTTAAGTTAACATTTTCTGAGAGAGAGAATGAATGAGAAAGAGCCAGAGAATAGTATTCTCCCTTGCCCGCTTTATAGTCCCGATAGAAAGTAAACTGGGGAGTAAGAAACACTTCCGGGAAAGAAATCCCTAAATAATATTCCTTACTGGAAGAATCTGCTCCTGGAAAATCGTAAAAAGTATGTCCGAGGAAAAGAGTAACTTCGCCGATCTGACGACTATATTCCAGTATATAGTCAGCTTCATCCGAAGCGCTTCCCACCATTCCCCAGCTACTCCAGAAACTGAGGCTTAAACCATAACCACTTAGTGTAATTCCTGGTTGCAAAACTGGATCATCATCCAGGGTAAAACCACGCCACACATACTTGTCATAAAAATCCACACCTCCGGATATAGTTATCTCCCTGCCCTCAAGGACTCCCTCTCCCTGGGAAGGGAAAGGTTTAAGAAAAACAAACCCTACAAACCCCATTAACAAAATTCCCCTACCCAACCTCAAAAAACTAAACCTGAACATGATACACCTCCTATGGTTAACCGAGATTCTTTTATGATGTGACCACCCGTGTCCTAAAAAAAGAAAAAGGCGTTCTTCCGGAACGCCTTTTAAGCACTTCTATGTGCCTTCACTAATATAAGTAAAAAACTCCGGATTCTGGTAACCTCTTTAAAAAAAACTTTAAACAAAAAGTTCCTCCAGGAAAGGGGAAATCTTCTGGCGTATTTTATTCACTTTCTTAACCACTGCGGGATGGGTTATCCCTTTTATAGCGGATATTTCCCGCACGGTTAAACC
>JALUVB010000132.1 GCA_027021085.1 bacterium | reverse complement strand
GGAAGAGAAAGGAAAGTAATGCCGTGGTAGTAGTCTTTCCATGCGTACCTGCGATGACTATTTCTTTTTTTGTTTTTCCCAGCTGAGCCAGGAATTCTCCCCGGCTTACCTGTGGCAATCCTCTTTCTCTGGCTTCCTTTCGTTCAGGGTTACTTTCTTCTATCGCGGAGGAATATATTAGAGTGCGAACATTGTTCAGGTTTTCTCTCCTGTGTTGGGAGAATATTTTTATGCCTTTTCCCTGCAGGGCTTTCAGGTATATACTCTGCCCCGTGTCAGAACCCTGTACATCTTCTCCTTTGTCCTTCAGAATCCAGGCTAATCCCCGCATCCCTGCTCCACCAATGCCTGCCAGATGGTAGGGAGGAAGATACTTTTTGGTTTTTAGCTGCATACTTCTCCTTTTGTTGAAAATTATAACGCATTTTTCTCTACTTACCACCGCTATTCTCCCTTCACTACCATCTACCCGCTGCTTTCAGAGTTGTGAGTTGCGCCTCTCACTCCGCCTATATCCTGCCTCTTCCCTCGCTACCCGCTACTTTCTCACCATTCCCTGCTCACTGTTTACTGTTCACTATCTCCCAGTCTATAGTCTAAAGTCTATGGTCTATAGTCTATTGTGGTCTATAGTCTAAATTAACTCAAAACTCTTTCCATGGCTTTCCACATCTCTCCTTCCGGGATTCGTTCTCTCTTAACGGTGTTTTTTTTCTCAGGGGGAGAGGAAATGAATTCCTTAACCTTTATTTTTACTGTATCCTCTTTACCCACTGCAAAAGAAGCAAATTTCTTGAAATGATAAGCATTGTCTAATTGGTGCGATGTATAAGAGGTAAGCAGGGGAAATATTAGAGTGGGGATATCCCAGGCAGATAGTTCGGATAGTGTTATGGCACCTCCCCTGGATATGCAGTAACCTGTTTTTGCGTACAATTCATCCATGGGGTAGTAGAAAGGATAAATTTTACAGGGGAAAGGTGCGTTTGCATAAAGCTCTTTTACCTGCTGGTAATCTCTCTCCCCTGATATATGGACGATGTGAAAGCGGGGAGGTAGGGTCTCTCGCAAAACGACGGGAAGAGTGGTATTAAGGAAATGAGCTCCCTGGGAGCCTCCGAGAATGAGCAGGGTGGGTGGATGTTTCGGTGGGGGGGAAGGGTTGCCCACAGGTATGCCTACAGTGGTTGTCTTATTTTCCGGGAAAAAAAGGGAGGTTTCGGGAAATCCGGTAAGGATTGCAGAGGCCCAGCGGGCAAGGTAGAGATTAGCCTTTCCTGGTACTATATTGGGTTCATAGATAATCAGGGGAATACCTTTCAAGCGGGCGGTCATTCCTCCTATAAAGGAAGGGTAACCCCCGGAAGAAATAATGCAGGCAGGTTTTCTTCTTTTAACCTGGGGAAAAAATCTTAGAAAGCTTAGCAGGAGGTGCGAGTAAAAGCTTGCCTTACCCTCTGACCTTCTTCTAAGCGGTAGCTGGAGAAACGGAATGTTCTCCTTAAGGAGGATATCTTGCAGGCGGGGAGAGAGCCAGCCAGCAAAGACAAAGGGTAACTCAATATTTTTTGCCCTTAAATATTTTGCTAGCCTGAGGAAAGGGAAAAGGTGTCCCCCCGAGGGCCCTACCATAAAAATCAACATTATACCTTAACCCCCTGTTTCTACGTGGATGGGGAGCATCTGCAGCTCGCCAAGTAGCCCAAACGCGTGAATTGGTAGTCTCGAGTAACCATATGTATCGGGAGCTTTACCTATTTCAAGCATACCCTTCCCTAAGGGGCGCCAAAATTATGCCTGTTTGCCTATCTGGGCCAGCATTCCCAGGAGCGCAAATGTTACTACCAGGGAGCTTCCTCCTGCACTTACCAGGGGAAGGGGAATTCCTTTTGTAGGCAAAAGCCCTACATTTACTCCCATATTTATAAAAGCCTGTCCCGTAATCATCAGGGTAATTCCCAGGGTCAGGTAGGAAGCATATAAATCGGGTGCCCTTTTTGCGATAATCAGTCCGGTTATTAATATGCAGAGAAAGAGAAGCACGACTAAGGATGTTCCTATGAACCCGAGCTCTTCTCCTATTACCGCAAAGATGAAATCATTATGGGCACTGGGGAGGTATAACAATTTTTGCCTGCCTTCCCCTAATCCCCTTCCCAGCATTCCCCCGGAGCCTACGGCAATGAGTGATTGTATCAGGTTATACCCGGAGGTCTTGGGGTTTTCCCAGGGGTTCAGAAAGGCAATTATC
>JALUVB010000131.1 GCA_027021085.1 bacterium | reverse complement strand
GGAAGAGAAAGGAAAGTAATGCCGTGGTAGTAGTCTTTCCATGCGTACCTGCGATGACTATTTCTTTTTTTGTTTTTCCCAGCTGAGCCAGGAATTCTCCCCGGCTTACCTGTGGCAATCCTCTTTCCCTGGCTTCCTTTCGTTCAGGGTTACTTTCTTCTATCGCGGAGGAATATATTAGAGTACGAACATTGTTTAGGTTTTCTCTCCTGTGTTGGGAGAATATTTTTATGCCTTCTCCCTGCAGGGCTTTCAGGTATATACTCTGCCCCGTGTCAGAACCCTGTACATCTTCTCCTTTATCCTTCAGAATCCAGGCTAATCCCCGCATCCCTGCTCCACCAATGCCTGCCAGGTGGTAGGGAGGAAGATACTTTTTGGTTTTTAGCTGCATACTTCTCCTTTTATTGAAAATTATAACGCCTTTTTCTCTACTTACCACCGCCATTCTCCCTTCACTACCATCTACCCGCTGCTTTCAGAGTTGTGAGTTGTGCCTCTCACTCCGCCTACATCCTGCCTCTTCCCTCGCTACCCGCTACTTTCTCCCCATTCCCTGCTCACTGTTTACTGTTCACTATCCTCCCGGTCTATGGTCTAAAGTCTATGGTCTATAGTCTATTGTGGTCTATAGTCTAAATTAACTCAAAATTCTTTCCATGGCTTTCCACATCTCTCCTTCCGGGATTCGTTCTCTCTTAACGGTGTTTTTTTTCTCAGGGGGAGAGGAAATGAATTCCTTAACCTTTATTTTTACTGTATCCTCTTTACCCACTGCAAAAGAAGCAAATTTCTTGAAATGATAAGCATTGTCTAATTGGTGCGATGTATAAGAGGTAAGCAGGGGAAATATTAGAGTGGGGATATCCCAGGCAGATAGTTCGGATAGTGTTATGGCACCTCCCCTGGATATGCAGTAACCTGTTTTTGCGTACAATTCATCCATGGGGTAGTAGAAAGGATAAATTTTACAGGGGAAAGGTGCGTTTGCATAAAGCTCTTTTACCTGCTGGTAATCTCTCTCCCCTGATATATGGACGATGTGAAAGCGGGGAGGTAGGGTCTCTCGCAAAACGACGGGAAGAGTGGTATTAAGGAAATGAGCTCCCTGGGAGCCTCCGAGAATGAGCAGGGTGGGTGGATGTTTCGGTGGGGGGGAAGGGTTGCCCACAGGTATGCCTACAGTGGTTGTCTTATTTTCCGGGAAAAAAAGGGAGGTTTCGGGAAATCCGGTAAGGATTGCAGAGGCCCAGCGGGCAAGGTAGAGATTAGCCTTTCCTGGTACTATATTGGGTTCATAGATAATCAGGGGAATACCTTTCAAGCGGGCGGTCATTCCTCCTATAAAGGAAGGGTAACCCCCGGAAGAAATAATGCAGGCAGGTTTTCTTCTTTTAACCTGGGGAAAAAATCTTAGAAAGCTTAGCAGGAGGTGCGAGTAAAAGCTTGCCTTACCCTCTGACCTTCTTCTAAGCGGTAGCTGGAGAAACGAAATGTTCTCCTTAAGGAGAATATCTTGCAGGCGGGGAGAGAGCCAGCCAGCAAAGACAAAGGGTAACTCAATATTTTTTGCCCTTAAATATTTTGCTAGCCTGAGGAAAGGGAAAAGGTGGCCCCCCGAGGGCCCTACCATAAAAATCAACATTATACCTTAACCCCCTGTTTCCACGTGGATGGGGAGCATCTGCAGCTCGCCAAGCAGCCCAAACGCGTGAATTGGTAGTCTCGAGTAACCATATGTATCGGGAGATTTACCTCTTTCAAGCATACCCTTCCCTAAGGGGCGCCAAAATTATGCCTGTTTGCCTATCTGGGCCAGCATTCCCAGGAGCGCAAATGTTACCACCAGGGAGCTTCCTCCTGCACTTACCAGGGGAAGGGGAATCCCTTTTGTAGGCAAAAGCCCTACATTTACTCCCATATTTATAAAAGCCTGTCCCGTAATCATCAGGGTAATTCCCAGGGTCAGGTAGGAAGCATATAAATCGGGTGCCCTTTTTGCGATAATCAATCCGGTTATTAATATGCAGAGAAAGAGAAGCACGACTAAGGATGTTCCTATGAACCCGAGCTCTTCTCCTATTACCGCAAAGATGAAATCATTATGGGCACTGGGGAGGTATAGCAATTTTTGCCTGCCTTCCCCTAATCCCCTTCCCAGCATTCCCCCGGAGCCTACGGCAATGAGTGATTGTATCAGGTTATACCCGGAGGTCTTGGGGTTTTCCCAGGGGTTCAGAAAGGCAATTATC
>JALUVB010000130.1 GCA_027021085.1 bacterium | reverse complement strand
GACAGACGGCTAATATTTTCTTCAAATATTTTAAGCTGTGGAGTAAAATAATAATTTATTTGGGTAACTACTAATGCCATGTGCAACTTTTCTTTTGAATGGCGAATAATTAGTAGCGGGTAGCGAGTAGCGAGTAGTTAGGGAGGATATGAGATAGGTGTGAGGTGATAGGCAGAACTGGTCCCGATGTTCATCGGGAGCAACTCACAACTCTTCCAAGATACAGGCGGGGGCACAGCAGGCATTATGTCTTGTCCCGTATGTGCGCAGTATAACCCAGGGACGTAATATATGGAACGAGTATATTGATTATCTTTCCAGATGTAAAAAAAGTGATAAAAGAGAAAAGCGGATTGGCATAGATAGCATAAAAGGATAATATTATCCCCGGTGTTAGTGAGAGATGGGGTAGCAGGTGCCAGGAGCAGGGAAATAACAGGCAAGAAATTGCCTTGCAGCAGGGCAGAGATCCTCTCTCGTTTCCTGGGAGACATTTACCCCTCCCTGCCTCTTCCCGGTATACCTCGGCAAGGCAAGTGAAGGTTGGATAGTAACACAGTGGGGTGATCCGAGGACTTTATTACCCCCGGAGTTATTTGCCTGATTAGTAAGAGAATGATAGAATAAGAAAGTAAGGTTATGGTTAAATAATTGAAAGGAGGAGATATGAAAAAGACAATTGAGAATTTAGCCAAGGCGTTCATCGGTGAAAGCCAGGCAAGGAACCGCTACACTTTTTACGCAAAAATTGCCAGGAAAGAAGGTTTTCAGCAGATTGCCGAGATTTTCCTGCTTACGGCAGATAATGAAAAAGAACATGCCAGCTGGCTTTTTAAATTAATCAATGAGTTGAAGAAGAAAACGGAAGAGAACCTGGATGAAATCAAGGTGGAAGCAGGTGCGCCTACTATCCTTGCCAGCACGGCGGAAAATTTAAGGGCAGCTATTGCCGGTGAAAATTATGAACACACAGAAATGTACCCGGGCTTTGCCGATATTGCCGAGAAAGAAGGCCTTATAGAAATTGCCAACCGATTGAGAGCAATTGCCACGGCAGAAAAACACCACGAGGAAAGGTTCAAAAAATTATTGAAAGAGGTAGAGGCTGGAACAGTCTTTAAGAAAGAGAAGGAAGTATGGTGGGTTTGCCGTGAATGCGGGTACGTCCAATTTGGCACGGAGCCTCCTGCAAAGTGCCCCTCTTGCGGCCATGACCGCGGTTTCTACCAGGTAAAATGTGAAGAGTACTGATTACCTGGGTAAATAGCAAAATTCTTTAGGGGGGCAGGGCGGATGTATTCTTTCATTTGCAAAGGCAGCAGTTCGTCCCTTTCGCGAGAGAAAATGTATATAATAATAAGAGTGCATTAATCTGTAAAGGCTAAAACAGCTACGCTGGTTTCTCCCAGGATTTTGAGAAAATATGCCCTCCCCCCGGTTAAATCGGGGTTGGGAACAGGCAAGTCAGGATAGTTATCCCTTAAAAGTCGCAGATAGCGTTAATGCTTAGGAGATAAGAATGAATATTCGGGCAATAATATGTGATGGAGACGGTGTACTATTTGATTCCGAGAAGGTGCACGTAAGAGCCTGGGAACAGGTTTTTGAAAAAATAGGAATAGAGCTATCCCCCCGGGACTACGAAGTGGGGATAGGTAATGCGGATAGGGAGTTTCTGGAAATCCTGGTGGAGAGAGGGAAAATACCTGTGCGGTATAGCATAGAGGAAATACTAAAAGAGAAATTTAATATTCTCATGAGCCTTAGCCAGGAAGTGAAGCTTTTCCCGGGGGTGAGAGAAACTCTGCACACTCTTGCCCGGGAATATACCCTGGCTCTGGCTTCGAATTCACGCCGGGAATTTATCCTGAAGATTGTGGAAGAATTTTCCCTGAGGGGATACTTTGAGAAAATTATCACCAAGGAGAATGTCAGGCAGCCAAAGCCTTCTCCTGAGATATACCTTCTTGCTGCCCGGGAGCTGGGGGTTAATCCTGCAGAGTGTGTGGTAATAGAAGACTCTGTGGTGGGGATAGAAGCAGCAAAGAAGGCAGGCGCTGTATGTTTTGCTGTTACTCATACACTTCCTGCCTCCTTTCTGGGGAAGGCGGATGCCATCCTGCCTGTATTTTCCCGGGAAGAGATTGAAAAAGCGATAATGTGCCCAGTATAGTGAGTAATAACACCATCTGCGAAATTTTTTTATTTAGTAGTGAGTAGCGGGTAGATAGGGTTATGGATTCCTGCTTTCCCCCCACATCCGTCGGGAGAACGGGCAGGGTATCCCGGACAGTTAACCTTAAAAGTTGCACATGGCGTTATTAGTCAGTTTGGTTAAATGAAAACTATATCTTTGACATCAAGTTAGTATTACACATAAAGATTATCTCTGCGCAACTTCGGTCAATTACCAGGTAGTCAGCGGATGGCAGGAAACTTATCAGGGTAACGTTGTCTGAGGGCGGAGGCCAGCTCCCGGTAACCGTGTTTCTGGGCATGCTCGTATAGCCGTTTCACATGAGTTTCGGCCGGTAGTGCTTCAAATCTATCTTTCTCGTAGGCTTGTATCGCCTGCTGCATGGCAATTGCACCGCCACAGGGGTCGTATTCCCCGGATTCATTACGCCATTCGTTTATTGCTGACCCGGAAAGCATGATGAAATTATTCGGGTCATAGCCTCTCTCTTTTATATCAGCAAGATTTAATATGATGTTACCCTGGTCAAGACCTCCTGCCCTGGCTATCATAACCGGTTTATGCTGGCCTAATGGTTTTGTAAGTATCTCCTCACATGCCTCCCATTCCTCTCCGTATGGCCGGAGTAGCGGGAGTGTGTGAGTCCCCACGGGGCCTGTTTGCCTCAGGTCAATCCCGTCCAGCCGGGCAAACATGTCCAGGATTTCCCGGAAAATTGCCCGGGTTAGGGGAGTTATTCCACCGTTGTGGCCGTATATAGGCACCTGCCTGCCTGTTTTAGCCATATGCTCCCGTGCCATGCGTACTCCTCCTCTTCCGTGTATTTCGCTGAACATTATGGCTGTGGCACCGTTATCCAGAGCAATATCGATATTTTCTCTCAGGTTCTGGACACAGTTGCCTATGTGGGGAGCATAGATTATTTCCCCTTTTCCTCTTTCCTTTGCTGCTTCTTTAACTGCCTGCATTACTGCTTTTACCCGCTCGTTTAAAGGACAGTATTTGTACCATACACCATAGTTTTCGTCGTCCTTGACGAAAAGAAAGAGAGGGTTCCTGGCTGCCTCGGCAATTACCCGGGCATATTCCCGGGCAGTGAGACCGGTTTTGGGCTTGCCGATGGTCCCAAAGGCAATTCCCTCGCCGTATCCGGATAATTCTCTCAGCCCCTGGGGGCCGAAGGCAGGGCCTGGAAAGGCTGAGATAACCTCTTCAGACATGGCTATATCCACCAGTTTAATATCAATATTCTTAGGGAAATCAAATTGCACGGCACCAGCCACAATATGTAAAATCTCGGAGGAATATATGGTATCATGCCGGGTATCCCAGATATTTATCAGCGGAAAGGCAATTCTCACTAACCCGCATGTTCCCTGCTTGTCAAAGGCGATTGCATCCATCAGGTGGCCTGTGCTCTGTTGCAGGATAGTATTCTCTCCTGTATATTTCTCCCCGCTGGTTTGCAGGCGGGCTATTTCCCGGCCCGATTCTTCTATGCTGGTGAAAGGCATGGTGTGAATAAAGTAGGTGGCTACTATTGATTCGGAGGTATCTGCCGGGGGAAACTGGTTCAGCCGGGATTTTACTTCCTTGCGTATAATACTTTCTCTTTCATCCAGGTTAATGAGAAAATCCGTAAAATTTTTACCCATATTGCCTCCTTATACGAAGAGTTTAAGCAGCGGAATGCTGGTAAATGTCCCAGCCCTTGTATTTCTCCAGGGCTTCTTTTACAATTCCGGAAGTGCGGGAGAGATTTATCACCGTATGATGTTCAAAGCCATTTTCACATATGAATTTCATCAGGTTCTGCAAATCTTCAATTTCGGCTATTCCATAGCCACCAAATGTTTCCAGTTTATCATCGGTCAAGCGGCCTTCTCCGATGTATCCCTTGATTTTGCCGGAAAAGTCATCCGTGGTTAAGCGCAAAAAAGTGAATGGTGATGGTTTGATTTTTCCGTAAATTGTTCCATACGCGTTTTCTTTCCCTATATCGTTGGCAATGATTTCCGAGATATACATGCGAGATTTGTGGAAGAAGTGAGCAGGTAGATTACTGCAGTGGAACAGGACAGTCTTATCTTCTTCATTTCCGTAATTGTTGTTCCAGTCCACGATGGCACTGGGTGTGCCAGAGGCAAGTTGCAGGATGTACATGCTCAGTGCTCCGGTGATATCAACCTCGCAGGCAGCCGGTAAAAGCGAGTTGGAAAGAAAGCTCATCACAGCACAGGGCATTACCCCGTAGTTTTGTTGTATAGATGTCCAGCACTGTATGGCTATACTGGAGAGTTCATTCTCTTTTATCCACCTCTCAATTATAACCTTGAGCTTGGCCATTTTGAGCAGGGAGGTGGCAGGAACCTCAGAGGTATCGGTGTAATTATTTATTTTCTCCAGTTGTTCTTTTACTTCCTGAGAGCCTTCTTTCAACTTTTCCGCTCCGGCAAATATTTCCGAGAGGTCTATTACATCTACCGCTACTCCGAATTTTTCCAGGATTTTTTCGCTGTACCGCACGGTTTTGAAGGCCTGCGGCCTAGTGCCAATTGCTCCCAGACGCACATTCTTTAATCCCCTGACTACCCGGCATATGCTTAAAAAATTGTCTATTTCGCGGGAGAATTGCCCTGAAGCAGGGTCAGCTGTATGCTTTTCTGTCAGAGTAAACTTTATCCCGTATTGCAACAGGTTGTTGCAGACGGAGATTTTCCCGCAGAAGCTGTCTCTTCTGTGGGTGCTATCCATCTTCTTTATTTCATCCGGCCAGGCGTGGATTAGAATGGGAACATCAAGGCCGGATAGACGTATGGCATCAGAGACTCCTCTTTCATCGCCAAAATTTGGCAGGGTGACAATTATTCCAGAAATTTTCTCTCTGTTTTTTTTGAAGAGGGAAGCACATTTCTTGGCATCTCTCCAGGTCTCCACGCTTCCAAACTTGCTCTCTTTTTCAGAAAGAGTAACCACATCAACATTTTTCTCCTTTAAAATCGCAAGCAATTTTGCCCTTCCCGTTTTGCAAAGATGGTCCGGGAAAAAGCCCCTGTTCCCTACGATTAATCCCATGCTTAAATTTTCTTTCATCTTTTACCTCCTGCTCAAGGAGATTATAAGGTTTTGTATGGGATAATGTCAATGTAGCAAGTATCAGGAGACTTTAGACTATAGACCGGAAGATAGTGAACAGTAAACGGTAAGCAGTTAATGGTAAAGGGGATAGATTGCGCAAGAATTACAAGTAACCAGCCCGCATGTCATGCCTGCGAAAGGAGGCATCCAGTAGAGCAGGTAGACTTTAGATGGGGAAAGGAAAGATACAGAATGGGAAGAAAGTAGTGAGTAGTTAGAGTGGAGCTACTTCCTGCCAGGCGGTGTCAGTTCTTAGCTATCAGTTCCAGCACTAATTTCTCTACTGCCCGGGGGGCGGGAGAAGAGGAATCTATTCCTAACAGGGGAAGATTCTGCAGGGAGCGGGAGAGAACTTCCTGGTCAAAGGGAATAGTGCAGGCTATCTCCCGGAAAGGTTTTATCGGGTCTTTTATTTCGCCCGGTATGGTTTCCACCATTATCAGAATTCTTTCCTTGATTTCTAAATCCATATCCCGGGAGATTTCCCATATTCTTTCTGCACTTTTCAGCGAGTGGGGGAAGGGATTTGCTACAATGGCAAGATAATCCAGTTCCCGCGAAGTTCTGCGTGAGAGATGTTCCATGCCTGCCTCATTGTCCATGACGACAAAAGGATAATTTTTCTCCAGGCGTTCCATGAAGGTTCTCAGGAGGTTGTTGGCAGTGCAGTAGCAGCCCGCACCTTCTGTGCGTCCCATGGTAAGTAAGTCAAATCCCTTATTTTCCTGCAGGATTTCCGCAATGCCCATTTCCCAGAGAAGTGCTTTATCCATGCCGGGAGGGAGCTTGTCTTTAAGCTGCAGGAGTTCTTCCATTTTCTCCATGAGGGTGCTGGGTTTATCCAGTCCCAGGTATTCTCCTAAGGAATGGTTGGGGTCTGCATCTACTGCCAGGATGGGAGTCTTCCCGTTTTTCAGCAGGCAGTCTATTATCAGCGCTGCCAGGGTGGATTTCCCGGAGCCTCCTTTGCCAGCTATGCCAATCTTCAACTTTTTGCCCTGGATAATTCTTTTTCTATGCTGGGGAAAAGGCTTGTATCCGTATGGGGCAGGAATAACGAGGCAATGAACCTGTCCATGTATGCAGGGTCAGTGGCAAGGTCTATGTAAGTCATGGCAGAAGATATTTCACGTGCCTTCATATAGGCAGGGTAGGATAAAAGTGCCAGCCGTGCGCCTCTCAGGGAGGCATTTCCCACAAATCGGAATTTCTCTCTGGGTAAATCCGGGAGAAGGCCGATAAAAATTGCGTTCTCTATATCCAGATAGTTCCCGAATCCGCCTGCTACATAGATTTTCCCGACTTTTTCCCTGTTTAGTCCCATCTTTTCCAGCAGGATAATAAAAGCAGTGAATATGGCTCCCTTGGAACGGATAAGGTTTTCTATATCTGGTTGGGTTATTACAATATCTTCTCCCGTAGCAGTGGATTTACCTTCTACTACTAAGAATTCCGGTCCTTCCTCGCTCTTCCTTACCCGGAATGAGTTTGGATTTAAGGTGCCTGCCTTATCGATTATCCCGTTTCTGAAAAGCTCGGATACGAGATCTACATAGCCAGAACCGCATATCCCTAAGGGAAGGGTATTACCTATCGTTTCAACTTTTATATTTGTTCCGGTAATTTTTACCTTCTGGATAGCGCCTTCTCTGGCCCTTACTCCGCACTTTACCCCGCTTCCTTCAAAGGCAGGCCCGGCAGAGGCTGAACAGCAGACCATCCACTCTTTATTCCCGATAACTATCTCCCCGTTTGTGCCTATATCTATGAGAGAGCTTACCTGCTTTTCCTCATCCAGTCCCGTGGCAAGAATTCCTGCGGTTATATCTCCTCCCACAAAAGTGGCTGGTGCTGGCAGGGTTCCCAGGAGACCGCGCGGGTGTACTTTTATTCCCACTTCTGCCGCGCGTATTACCGGCATAAGGTTGGCAGTGGGTACGTAAGGCTCCCTCCTGAGGTAGGAGGGGTCCACCCTGAGAAGCAGGTGGGTCATGGTGGTATTCCCGGCGCATACTACTGCGGTTATTTCATTGAGGGCTATCTGGTGGGTATTTGCCATAGAAAAAATAAGCTCGTTTATAGTATCCACCACTACGTGGTGGAGTCTTTCCAGCCCCTCTTCCTTTTCTGCCACGATTATCCGGGTAATAATATCCTCCCCAAAAGTTGCCTGGGGATTAAAGGAGGCCTTGGTGGAAATAACTTCGCCGGAATTAAGGTCCACTAATTGTGCTACGAGTGTAGTGGTGCCTATGTCAACTGCTACACCAAAATTTCTGCTTGAAGTATCTCCCGGCTCAATCATTACCAGCTCTGTAGTTCCGTTCCTTTTCCCCAGGGTTACAGTAACTTCCCAGTTGCTTTCTCTCAGAATTCGCCCCAGTTTTCTTACGTTGGCCAAGCCGGTTTGTAACAGGGGAATATCAAATTTTTTCCGTACTTCGCGGTAAACCCGTTCCAGGTCTGAAATATTATCTTCCAGAGTGGGGGGAGGTATTTTCAAGAAAATTTTTGTAGAGAGAGGAGAACGCAGGAAAAATCTTTCTTCCAGTAATTCTATTTCTCCGGCGACTTCTACTCCCGGAAGGTACATGCCTCGCAAGCGGCTTTCTTTAGCTTCTTCCGTTAGGATACTTGCCTTTTCCAGGCGGGAGGCAGGTGGTATCTCTACTGTCAGGTCTGAGTGTATAGTTGTCCTGCAGGCTAAAACAATCCCTTTTGCTTTCTCCTCTTTGCTTATTCTTCCGGAAGGCTCGGTTTCAAATTTGCCTTCTTTAATGATTACCTTGCATCTTCCGCATACGCCTTCTCCGGCACAGGAAGAGGTAATGCCTATGCCTCCCAGTACAGCAGCGGTGAGGATATCTGTACCGGGAGAAACCTCTACAATCTTTTTGTAAGGAAGAAATGTAACCCTTAGCTTTTTCATTTCATACTTTCAACCAGGAGTGAGAGTAAAGCACTTTGCCGGAGAGGATTTGATATGTCTTATAATAGTTTTTCTCTTCTTCGCTAAGAGAGTTAACATCAATCTCTTCTCCTTCCATCATCCTGTGGAGTAAGCTTACAATGTTCTCTTTGCTTCCCCTAGTCATGGCTATTAGTTCTGTATCAAATGCATCCACGATGGCCGAGTCAATCTTATATTTCATAAACATGGCCAGGTAGGTTCTGTTTATAAGAGGGCGTAGCTCTTCCGGGGCACCGTTGGATACATTGGATAACCCGCAGGTGGAGCAGCAGTCCGGTAGCATTTCTTTGAACATGCTCAGGAATTCCAGGGTGGCTACTACCTGGTCTTGCTGGTAGGGCACGGGAAGTACTATTGGGTCAAAGTATATATTCTGGTGAGGAATACCTGCCTCGTCAGCCTTGGATAGAAATTCACAGGCCAGGGAACCCCGCTCCGTGGCGTCCCTGGGCATACCAGTACTGCCAATCAGAAGGGCAATACACTTGCAGTTGTACTTTTTCATAAGCGGTAAGAGGGTATCCATTCTTTCCTCGGTTACGGAAATAGAGTTTATTATGGCCCTGTCCCTTTCCATCTCCAGGCCTACCTTCATGGCTTCCAGGTTCGTGGTGTCCAGCGAGAGGGGAAGATTGGTAACTTCCCTTACTGTTTTAATAATCCACTCCATCAGCTCCGGTCCGTTCTTGCGCGCAGGCCCGATATTCAGGTCGAGATAATCCATACCGTTTGCTTCGCTTTTTCTGGCAATTTCCTGAATGGGGTCCCTGTTCCTCTCTTTCATGGCAGCCCTTAATCTCTTATTCATCACGTTTATATTTTCTCCTATGAGTAACATAGCCACCTCCTTCTTCTGTTTTTCTTATCATATCTACTATACCATAAAATTTCTCCTCTTATCCACGTTCACGATTTGCAAGATTGGTAATTTATTGGTAGAGTAAAAGGGTGGGTTATAAGGGGAAGGTTTTTGAGGTTCAGATTACAACTTCGCAACCTATTACCGTCGAGCAGTGCAATCAAATAGCCTGTATATTAAGCAAAATACTGCCCGAGGTTGCGGTCTCGCCCGCGGAACTGTTAGATGAAAATAATACTTTAAGGTATAAACTGAGTAAAGAAGAAGCAGAAAAATTGTCCGAGGAGCTTACCCGGGAAGGGATAACCAGTCAAATAGTTGCTCCTGCCTCCGAAAAGATAGATAACAGGACCAGGACAGTAGTTGAGCTTACTCTTATGCGTGGCTTGGCCGCTGAGAAAGATGTGAATGCAGCAATGGCAGAGAGAGAGAAATTGTTAGCATCCGGAGAGGATGTTCCCCTGGAGAAAATCTTGCTTCGGAAAGGATTTCTTACCCAGGCTCAGGTCTCTTCCATAACTCAATACATAGACGAGAATCTATCCGGGGAAAGATTTGGAGACTTTGAAATTCTAAAAAAACTGGGGCAGGGAGGAATGGGTTCAGTTTATAAAGCACGCCAGATAAGCATGGATAGATTAGTGGCTTTAAAATTTCTTCCTCCCCATTTAGCTAATGACAAAATGTATGTGGAGAGGTTTTACCGGGAGGCCCGCATTAGTGCTAAGGTAGACCATTCCAATATCGTAAGGGGACTGGCAGTGGGGGAAATAGATGGGCAACATTACTTTGCCATGGAGTATGTAGAGGGAGAGAGCTTGCAGGATAAGGTAGATAAAAAAGGCCCTCTCTCTCCGGAAGAAACAGTAAACCTTATGAAGCAGATGGCAATGGCGATGATGCATGCGGAAGAGAAAGGCCTGGTGCATAGAGATATTAAGCCTGATAATATTCTGATAACATCTGACGGAACTGCTAAATTAGTTGACCTGGGATTGGCCAAGTTATCCTTTGCCCAGATGACCCGGATGACAGACACGGGTACATCAATGGGTACTCCGTATTACATGGCTCCGGAGCAGGCAAGGGACTCTGC
>JALUVB010000129.1 GCA_027021085.1 bacterium | reverse complement strand
AGTAGCGAGTAGTTAGGGAGGATATGAGATAGATGTGGGGTGATAGGCAGAACTGGCAACTCACAACTCTCCCAAGATACAGGTGGGGACACAGGTGGAACTAACAACTCCCGACATATGTCGGGACTCACAACTCTTAGACTATAGACCTTAGACTAGGGCTTTAAATCTATATCCCTCTCCACTCATCCATAAGATAAACACAAATATGGTAAAATCGTCTCAAGGATGGAGATAAAAAATAGAAAACTGCTTGAGTTTCTAAAAAAACTACCTTAAGAAAGTTTAAACGATGACTACCACCAAGCAATTTAAACCCCGAAGATTTGTAGTAAGACCTATAACTTCCAGGGTAAAGGGTGCGATTTTTTCCATCCTGGGTGAGAGGATAGAAGGGAAGAGAATCTTGGACCTGTTCGCCGGGCTGGGAAGCCTGGGGATGGAGGCTCTGAGCAGAGGGGCAGAAGAAGCAGTTTTCGTAGAAATAGATACCGGCTATGCAGAAAGAATAAAGGATGCCCTGCAAAAGTACGGGTTTAACCATAAAGGAGCGGTAATCAAGGGTGATGCCAGGAGATGGGTGGAAATACTGGCAGGAAAAGGCAGGCAATTTGAGGTTGTTTTTCTCGACCCCCCCTACGGGAGTGGGTTGGGAAGAGAAATCCTGCGAAACAAGAAATTCCCGGCCCTTTTGTCGGAAAATGCACTGGTGATTTTGCGGGAATTCTGGAGAGAAGCCGAAAAAGAGATACCCGGTTCCTGGGAAGTAAAGGAAAAAAGAAAATACGGAGAAATGGTGATTACTTTTATAACTCTTCCATGATTTTTCTTTATAATTTTATTCTGTTGTTTTCCATTCCCTTTGTTTTTTTCTATCTACTGAAAAAAGGGGGGGTAAAAGAGCGGCTGGGATTTATCCTACCCGGTAAAAAAAGAGGTATATGGATTCATGCGGTCTCCGTGGGAGAGGTAAAGGCAGCAGAGCCGGTAATAAAACTGCTGCGTAAAAACCTGCCTGAAACCCCCATTTTCCTTTCCACGGTTACCAGTACAGGCAGAGAAGTAGCCAGAAAGAGCTTGGGAAAATGGGTTGATTACCTGTTTTATTTTCCCCTGGATTTCCCTTTTTCCGTAATAAAGGTGATTTTCTCTCTCAGGCCCCGCCTGATTATCCTCATGGAAACGGAATTATGGCCTAACCTGCTGTACTTTTCCCACTATTTCTCCGTCCCGATAATCCTGGCTAACGGAAGACTCTCCCCTGCTTCTTTTCGCAACTATTCCAGGTTTTCCTTTTTCCTGAAACCCTTTCTTGCTTATTTCTCTTCCATTCTGGTGCAGACGGAAAGAGATAAAAAGGGTTTTCTGAAACTTGGCTTTCCCGGACAGCTCCTTAAAGTGGTGGGAAACACCAAATTTGACCATTACTCTCTTCCCTCCCCTTCCGGAAAAGACTCCCTGCCTGCCTCCTCTCCTCCCGATGTCTATCCGGTTATCTGTGCAGGAAGCACCCATCCCCCGGAAGAAAAGCTGATACTGCGAATATTCCGGAAAGTTAAAGAAGAGTACCCTGGTGCAAAGTTGATACTTGCCCCGCGCCACCCGGAAAGAGTAAAGGAGGTGGAAAAGCTAATTCCCGCTTCTTTTTCATATGTACTGAGGACGGAAATGTCTTCCTGGGAGTGGAGCGAAACCATACTTATCCTGAACACGGTGGGGGAACTGCAAAATTTTTATTCCTTAGCAGATGTAGCAATAATGGGAGGGACGTTTGTCCCGGTGGGAGGGCATAACCCGCTGGAGCCCCTTTTCCACAGGGTGCCGGTGATATTTGGACCGCATGTCTTCAATTTTTCGGAAATTTTCTCCCTCATTGAAGGAAGGGGCGGAATAAAGGTGGATAACGAGGAAGAGCTGGAAAAGGTTCTTCTCGCCTGGCTAAGGAAAAGAAATGATTTGGAGAGAGAAGGGGAAAAAGGCTATCATTTAATAGCAAAAAACCGCGGTGCATCGGAGAGGATATGGGAAGAAGTGAAGGCAGTAGTGAGTAGTAGGGAAAGATAGTAAATAGCAAGCAGTGAACAGGGAGAGTAGCGAGTAGCAGGTAGATTTTAGACCTTAGACCGTAGACTTTAGACTGGAAGTATAGTGAGCAGTAGTTAGTAGCGAGGGGAAAAGATAGTAAACAGTAAATAGTGAACAGTGAGTTGGTTCCCCGTATCATGCGTCTTTCCCGTCTAATGTCTAAAGTCTGATGTCT
>JALUVB010000128.1 GCA_027021085.1 bacterium | reverse complement strand
GATATGAGGCTGGCGACGGCTTCGGGGGTAGATGGAAGAAGAGAGATGGAGATACTGTATCACTTCTCAGAGGATAAGACAGGCAGGGTATTTTCTCTAAGGGTGAAGATACCCAAGGATGACCTCAAGGTAGACTCTATTACTCCGCTCATAAAGGGAGCAGAGTTTATTGAGCGGGAAATCCATGAGATGTTGGGAATAGAGTTTGTTGGTCATCCTAATCTTAAACCTTTGCTTCTTGCCGAGGATTGGCCGGAAGGAATCTACCCCTTAAGAAGGGATGAAAAAGGTATAAAAAATCTTAAAGATAAAAACTGGGAGAAATAATGGCTCGTAAAACAATAATACCTATTGGCCCATTCCATCCTTTACAGGAGGAACCGGAGCACTTCACCTTGACTGTGGAGGGTGAGAAAGTGGTGGATGTGGATATGGAATTAGGATACAACCACAGGGGTATCGAGAAGCTGGCAGAGGCAAAATCCTGGCAGCAGATTACATTCCTGGTGGCCAGAATTTGCGGTATATGTTCCACTTCCCATCCTATTGCTTACTGCAATGCAGTGGAGGACCTCTGCAAGGTAGAGATTCCAGAGCGAGCCAAGTACATAAGAACTATTGTGGGTGAGCTGGAAAGAATTCATTCTCATCTCCTGTGGTTAGGTTTAGCCGGACATTTCCTGGGATACAATACCGTATGGATGTGGGCATGGAAGTGGAGAGAACCGGTATTGGATATATTTGAAGCTCTTACCGGGAATAGAAATCACTATGATATGTTATTGCCGGGAGGAGTAAGAAGGGATATTGACGAGAAAAATATTCCCTGGATAAAGAAGGAAATGGATGGAATAAAGAAAAACCTGGATATGATTACCAAAGCAGTGCTGGATGACCCGGTAATACTGTCCCGTCTCAAAGGGGTAGGGGTTCTTCCTCCGGAAGAAGCCAGAAATTATGGTGCAGTGGGACCTACGGTAAGGGCTTCCGGGGTAAAAATAGATGTGAGAAGGGATGATCCCTACGCTGCCTACGATAGGCTTGATTGGGATGTAATTACCTGTGAAAATGGAGACCTCCTGGACAAGGTCGTGGTAAGAATACTGGAGACTTTCGAGTCTATAAAAATTATAGAGCAGTGCCTTGATGCTTTGAAAGAAGTTAAAGGCGAGATTATTACCCCTATTAGAGAATTCCCTCCGGGAGAAGGGATTGGACACCATGAAGCTCCCCGGGGAGAAACTTTCCATTACCTAAAGAGCGACGGAGGGGCAGGGCCCATAAGGCACAAAGTAAGAGCACCTACTTATGTTAATTTGCCTACCTGTAAAGTAACTGCCCCTGGCTGCCAGATTGCAGATGCAGTGATTATACTTGCTGCTATTGACCCCTGCTACTGCTGTACAGAAAGAGTTGGCATTGTCAGGGGTGAGAAGAAAGAATGGTTGACCCAGCAGGATTTAGTCAAGCTTTCCTGGGAAAAGACAGAAAGATTAAGGAGTAAGTATGCAAGATAAGTTCTTAATGCTTTTACCATTGATTCTTCCGCTTCTTGGTGCTGGTTTTGCCTGGCTCTGGAAGGAAAAGGTAAGAAATTTCTTCTCAACGGTTCTTCCTCTTGTTTCTTTCTCCTTGCTCATATATTTTGGCTTTAGTAAGAATGTGTCGCTGCCTTATACTTCCTCATTCTTCATGGTTGATTATTTCACGCTTATTTTCTCCGCTGTTTTCACTCTGTTAGGAGCAATATCATTGTTCTATGCTTCATCCTACCTTTCCGGAGAAAAGCACACTAACGAATTCCATTCGTTTACTTTGCTGCTTATTGCCGGGTTAGTGGGGGCATCATACTCCCGGAACCTGCTTCTTCTCTACATTTTCTGGGAACTGGTAGCAGTTTCCACCTGGAGGTTGATAGGGTTTTACAGGAAGAAGAGAATTGTAAGGATTGCCGATAAGACTTTACTAATGACTTTCCTGGGTTCTTCTTTGATGTTGCTGGGAATCCTGTGGATTTACAAAAGCACGGGCACCCTGGACCTTATCAGATTAAGAGATATTGGTTCTTCCGTAGCCTATCCCTCTTTGATTCTAATCCTCCTGGGAGTTATAGCAAAGTCTGCTACTTTCCCGATGCATACCTGGCTGCCCGATGCGCATCCTGTGGCTCCTTCACCCATGAGTGCGGTTCTTTCCGGGATAGTGGCAAAACTTGGCCTGGTTGTTTTTGTAAGGCTCTTTTATTTAACCCATACTTCCTTCTGGGAATCTTTCTTTATTCTTGCTCTTCTTTCCTCCCTGGCAGCCGGAGCCGGAGCATTCTTGGTCAATGACATGAAAAGAGTAATTGCCTATTCTACGGTAAGCCAGCTTGGTTTCATTTTCATGGGATTTGCTCTTTTCACCAGGATAGGCTGGTCAGCAGCAATTCTCTACTTTGTAGCCCATGCCATAGCCAAAGGGGGACTGTTCCTGGGAGCAGGGGTGGTAGAGAGGGCTACCGGGACAAGAGACCTGGACAAATTGGGCGGTTTAAGGAAGGGTATGCCGATTACTGCTTTCTCCATGACGCTCTGTGCTTTTTCGATAATGGGCTTCCCTCCTCTGGCTGGTTTTTTCCCGAAACTTATGATAATTAAAGGAATTGTAGATTCCGGTCATCCTGGATTAGCCATGGGTGCTATTCTTTCCTCTGTACTTACTCTTCTCTATCTCAGTCGTTTAATGATTAGAGTATTCGGAGGAGAAGTGACCTCTGCCAATAGCAGGGTGAAAGAGGGCAAAGCAGTAATGGTAGGAAGTGTATTTTTACTGGGCTTGCTTTCTCTGGCAATAGGATTAATTGCGCCTTATTTCCTTGAATATTCTTATCCATTTTTTGCTTTTCTGGGAGGTAAATAGATGCTTAGTTTGGTTCTCTGGCTTCTTTCTCTTCCTTTCTTAGGTGCGATTATTTCGCTGGTTTTCCCGGTTCGCAAAGGATGGAGAGAAGCTGTTGCTTTCCTTGCTACTCTTTATACCTTTATCCTGGCCATGAAAATTGTAGTCAAGCCTTCCTTTTTCTTCTCCGTACCTATCTTTTCACCTTTAGGTTTTGGCTTTGATTTACGTACTTCTACCCTCTCATCCTTCTTAGTCCTCTTTGTAGCCTTATTCGGTTTTCTCACCGTTATTTATTCCCTTGTTTATTACCGTGGGCGGGAAAGAGAGAAGGAATTCTATGCTTATCTCCTGGGAAGCGTGGGGGCGAGTATAGGAGTGCTTCTTGCCAACAATTTTATCCTATTTATATTTTTCTGGGGATTGTTGCTACTTTTCCTTTACGGATTAACTTCTCTGGGGTCTATCTCTTCTGCCTCACATGCCATGACAGTGGTGGGAGGAGCGGACCTGCTTCTCCTGTTGGGAATACTGATTTTAATGAACCTCACGGGAACGGGACGCATGAATGGGTTTTCCCCGGTGTCTCTCAAGGGAGGCTTGCCTGTGGCAGCCTTCTTCCTGTTGGTAGCAGGGAGTCTGGGAAAAGCAGGTGCATTTCCTTTCCACTCCTGGATACCCCGGGTATCGGAAGATGCTCCAGTACCGGTAATGGCACTTCTTCCTGCCAGTCTGGATAAACTTTTAGGTATTTATCTACTTTATCGTATATCTTTTGATTTCTTTTCCCTTAAAGTAGGGAGTGGAGTTTCCCAGGCTTTGATGTTTATTGGTTCTCTTACTATAATGGGTGGGGTTCTCCTGGCATTAATCCAGAAAAACTTTAAAAGATTGCTTTCTTACCATGCGGTCAGCCAGGTGGGTTACATGGTGTTGGGAATTGGTTCCGGGATTCCATTAGCCGTAGCGGGTGGGTTATTCCACATGATTAATAATTCTATTTATAAATCCTCCCTCTTTTTGGGAGGCGGAGCTGTGGAGAAGAGAACAGGGACGGCTGAATTGGAAAAGTTAGGCGGATTGGGGAATTTAATGCCGGTGACCTTTGTAACCTTTTTGATTGCTACTTTCTCTATCTCCGGAATCCCTCCTTTCAACGGGTTCTTCTCCAAGTGGATGATTTACCAGGGCCTGGTGGAGCTGGGAAACCAGGGGATAAGGACCTGGATAATCTGGCTGGTGGCAGCAATATTTGGCTCTGCCTTAACCCTGGCTTCCTTTATAAAAGTAATCCACTCGGTGTTTTTGGGTAGAGGGAAAGATTTTGGCCGCCGGATAAAGGAGGTTCACTGGTCAATGTGGCTGCCCATGGGGGTGCTTGCTTCTTTATGTGTGATATTCGGAATATTTGCTTATCCTCTCATAATAAATTCGTTCCTTGGGCCAGTAGTTTCTTTACCTTCTCCGGCCCAGTGGATTGGCTGGTGGAGTCCTACTTTAACTACCTATCTTATTATAGTAGGGTTCATTCTGGGCGGCATTATTTATCTATTGAGCAAGGGAGTAAAGTATCGTAGCACGGGTTCATATATAGGAGGAGAGAAAGTAGAGAAAGATATGGACTTTTCGGGAGTTCAGTTTTATAAAACGTTGCAAGAGTGGAAGAATTTTAACCGGGTGTATAAATTCCTGGAAGGTAAACTTACCGATTTTTATGCCTGGCTGAAAGATTTGGGCAGGTTCTTCTCGCGGATTCTCTACATTTTCCTGGACAGATTAGTGGATTATGTCTGGCAGGGGGTTGCCGCCTTGTGCAGGGTAGGGGGGAAGTTCCTGTCTCTTCTGCATACAGGTATTTTGCCAACATACCTTACCTGGGGGTTATTAGGTATGCTGATTCTGCTTCTCTTGATGTTAGGGAGGTAAAATGGAGTTTAATGTACTTCTTGTATTTATGATAATAGGGGCATTAATTGCTGCTGAGACCAGAGACCTTCTCTCTGCTGTTATCTCGGTGGGGGCAGTGGGCTTTATTGTATCTTTGGCTTTTCTGTTTTTAAAAGCACCGGACATTGCCATAACCCAGGTGGTAGTGGAAGTTTTAACCTTAGTTGTGCTGGTGCGGGCAACTTTAAGAAATGATATAACCACGGTTAAGGGAATGCGGGGAAAAATTGGATTATCCTTTTCTCTTGCTGTTATTGTACTTATAACCCTGGCAGCTTATCCTTTCTTTAGAGAATTACCTCATTTTGGCGTGCCACTTCTCAGCCAGGGAAAAAGTATATCGGGATTTTTTCTTAAAGAGGGATTACGGAGAACAGGAGCTGCTAATGTGACCACTTCTATACTCCTGGATTTTAGAATGTATGACACTATAGGAGAAGCCACCATTCTCTTTGCTTCTCTCCTGGGTGCTCTGGCTATACTCAGGAGACCTTCCCATAAGAAGAGAGGAGCAAGGGATAAAGAGGAGAGAATAAAGTGAGCGAAAAAGAAGGTTTAAGTGTAATTGTCAAGGTAGTTACCAGGTGGATAGTTGGTTTTGTTCTTCTTTTTGGGCTTTACATAGTGATTTTTGGACACCTTACTCCGGGAGGAGGATTCCCGGGTGGGGTAATAATAGCAGGCACCTTTGTATTGCTTACGCTTGCATTTGGTAAAGATACGCCATTGAGAAAATTGAACAGCACTTTAGCTTCTGAACTGGATTCCACTGGTGCCATAATTTTCCTGGGTATTGCTCTGCTTGGGCTTTATTTTGGCAGCTTTTTTGCAGAGAATTTTCTTACTAAGCTACCCTCGAGTTATTTCAAGCTTTTCTCGGCAGGTGTTATTCCCTGGGCGAACCTTGCTATTGGCTTAAAAGTAGGGGCTTCCATATTCATGGTGTTTATTATTCTCTCTGTGACCCGCGTTGTAGGCTTGCCAAACGGGGAGAAAAAAATGACCAGAAAACCTACAGGGAGGAGAAAATAAATGGAGTATATTCTTTCCTTTGTCCTTCTGATGATAGGACTTTATTGTGTGGCTACCAAGAAAAATATTGTCAAGATTGTCATCGGATTGAATATTATGGAGTATGCAATTAACTTGTTCTTAATCCTGATAGGTTACCGGCGAGGAGGGATTGCTCCTATAAGAACCCCGGATATGAGTTTAGCTTACTTTCTCAGATATTCTGTGGACCCTCTTCCCCAGGCTCTGGTAGTAACCTCGATAGTAATTGGTTTCGGAGTTCTTGCCTTATCTGTCTCCATGGCCATAAGAATCTATGAGAGATACGGTACTTTTGACATTAATGAAATAAAGAGGTTGAAAGGATGAATGTTTTACCATTAATGGTTGCTTTACCTTTAGGTATGGGGTTTCTTATCCCCATGGTTTCTCGCAAAAACAGAAGAACTGCAGATGTACTGGGAAATCTTGCTACTCTTTCGCTTCTTATCATGTCTTTATACCTTTTTAGAATCGGTAACCAGATCTACTTTATGGGGGGATGGAAGCCGCCCCTGGGGATAAATCTGGTTCTTGATGGCTTATCAGCCTTTTTCCTGCTTATTGTTAACCTGGTAGCTTTTATTGTTACTCTGTACTCGGTTGACTACATGGAGATATACACCTCAAAACTTCGCTATTATAGTTTATTCCTGCTCATGTTAGCAGGGATGAATGGGGTGGTGCTTACCGGAGATATATTCAATCTTTTTGTCTTTCTTGAAATTGCAGTGATTTCTGCCTATGCTTTAGTAGGTTTTGGAACAGAAGCAGAAGAACTGGAAGCCTCGTTTAAATACCTGGTTCTAGGTACTGTGTCTTCCGTATTTATCCTTCTGGGTATTGGTTTTCTCTATTCACTCACCGGTACTCTCAACCTGGCAGATATAGGGTCCAAGATTAGTGGGATTTCTGGGGGGCATGCTTTCTGGTTTGTAGTAATTCTCTTTGTATTTGGTTTCGGTTTGAAGGCAGCCCTGGTGCCTTTCCATGCCTGGTTACCAGATGCACATCCTTCTGCTCCCGCATCCATTTCTGCCGTACTTTCCGGCCTATTGATAAAAGCCCTGGGTATATATCCTTTCTTGAGAATTTTCTATAATATCTTTGGCTTCCCTCTTCTGGAAACCAGATTTATTCCACAGATTCTTATGTTCTTAGGCGGGGCATCTATGCTTACCGGTGCATTACTTGCCCTGGTGCAGAATGATATAAAAAGAATGTTTGCTTACTCCAGCATAAGCAATATTGGCTACATTGTGATAGCCTTTTCCCTGGGTACTCCTCTGGGAATAATGGCTGCCCTTCTCCATACTTTTGTACATGCAACTTCTAAAGCCCTGCTCTTCCTATCGGCTGGTTCTTTAGAATACCGGTTAGAGACCAGAGATATTAAAAAGATGGGAGGATTAATGGAAAAAATGCCTATCACCGGTATTTCGGGAGATATAGGCTTTCTTTCCCTGGCAGGTATTCCTCCTCTGGCAGGATTCTGGTCAAAATTATTTATTATCCTTGCTCTTCTGGATGCAGGAAGGTTAGGTTGGGCAATCTTTACAATTCTGGTAAGTGTGCTCACCCTGGGTTACTACCTCAGAATGAATCGGTATGTATTCTTTGGCCCTTTGAAAAATAATCTCCAGAGAATTAAAGAGAGTCCGGTATTTATGACAGCTTCTATGTTGATTCTCTCTTTAATAACGGTTTTCCTGGGAGTAATCCTGCTACCTCATTTGAGAAGCATAGTATTAGACCCGGCAGTTAGAACCTTAATAAACGGGACAAAATATATAAGTATGGTTATGGGAGGTTAAATTGAAACGGTTTACTTTATTCTTAGCACTTTTTATAATCTGGTTACTTCTTGTGTATAATCGTCCCTACGATACGGTTGCCTTTAAACAAAACCTCTTTATTGGTTTTATCGTTTCCCTTTTTATAGGGATTTACCTGGGTGACCTTATTCCGGAGAGAGTTTACAAGTTTTACAGTCCCGTAAGGATATTTAACTTTCTTATCTATCTTCCTGTATTCTTCTGGTATGTTATATTGGCTAATCTGGACGTAGCCTACCGGGTCCTTCATCCGCGCTTGCCCATTCGTCCCGGGATTGTAAAAGTAAAAACAAAAATAAAGAGCGATACGGGGAGAGTGGCACTGGCTAATTCAATTACCCTTACTCCGGGAACATTGAGTGTAGATATGGTGGGAGATACGATATTTGTGCATTGGATATATGTGAGAAGCGAGGATGTAGAAGAAGCTACCAAGATAATTGTAAAAAGATTTGAAAGGTATTTAATGAAAATTTTTGACTAAGGAGAAGAGATGATAGTGACGATATTCGTTTATATTTATATTCTACTCTTAGCTTGTTTTCTATGTCTGTATCGTATTGGAAGAGGTCCTACAGCGCCAGATAGAACTGTAGCCATAGATATACTGGGGATTCTGGTGGTAGGTTTCTGTGGTTTCCTCTCCGTGCTTACCGGGAGAGATTTTTACATGAATGTGGCTATTTCCTGGGCGCTTCTCAGCTTTATAGGCACTTTGGCTCTGGCCAAATACCTGGAAGGGAAAGGATTTGATGAATAATTGGAATCTGGAATTTTTTAAATTAGGGGATAGATTATGAGGGAAATGATTTCTTTTATATTGATGGGAATCGGTGTTGCTTTCAATCTTCTTGGCTGCATCGGTCTTATTCGTTTACCCGACCTTTACAACCGGCTTCAGGCTTCTACCAAATGCGTAACCCTGGGTACAATCTTTATCATGGTAGGTGTGCTGGTTTATTCAGGATGGAATGCTATAGGAATAAAAGCATTGTTAACGCTTGTTTTTATTCTCATAACTGCCCCTACTGCTGCCCATGCGCTGGCTCGGGGTGCTCACAAGTCAGGCGTGAAACTCTGGAAGAAAAGTGTTTGTGACAAATACGAAGAGGAGAAAAAATGAAAAAGCCAAAAATAAGGGAAATCAAAGAGGCAGTTACTGCTTTATTGAAAGGTCCTTACACTGTGCCTTTCCCTTACGTCTCTCATAAACCATTTCCTGGTTTTCGGGGAGCGGCAAAATATTTTGAAGAAGATTGCGTAGGATGCGGTGCCTGTGCAATGGTTTGTCCTACCGGGACCATAGAAATGGAAGATATAGTTGATAAAGAAAAAGGTACAGGTAAAAGAATTCTTACTCTTTACTACAAAAACTGTGAATTCTGTGCTTTTTGTGAGGAGTGTTGTATAACTGGCAAGGGAGTCCGACTAACGCAGGAATTTGATTTATCAACTTTTAATAAAGAAAGTGTTTTTACCCGCGTAGAAAAAGAATTGGCTTTATGCGAAATATGCGGAGAAGTAGTTACTGCCTGGGATCATCTTAAATGGCTGGGTGAGAAACTTGGCCCGCTTGCCTATACTAACCCCGGTGTTATTGCTTCTACCCATCTGGATATAGAAGAAATCAAAGAGAAGACACCGCGAGGTGAGCTGAAGTGGAGATTTGACCAGATGAGAGTTCTATGCCCCAAACATCGGAGAGAAGTATATAGAATCGAAGAAAGACCAAAATAGAATCATTTTGCTTTTTTGCTCATTTTTCCTCAAATTTACAATCTAAAAAAGGGTAGGGGATGGAATTTTTTCTCCCCTGGCCACCCTGCAGAAACTGGCCTTAAATAGCCGTTTTCAGAGGACTTTTACTGCTGACGAGTGTTCTTATCCATATTTTCGGGGAAAACTTCTCTACGGGCATAATTTTGGGGTTTTTATCCCGATGGCCCAAAAATAGTGAACAGTAGTTAGTAGCGAGTAGCGGGTAGTGAGGGAAGGGGAATAGATTCCTGCTTTCATAGGAATGACAAGAGGAGAACAGAAATGAGGAAAGAAAACCCAGAAAGCCGGAAAAACAGTCCACATGTCATACCTGCGAAAGCAGGTATCCAGAGAGTTAGACCATAGACTTTAGACTATAAGACCTTAGACTGGGAGATATAAGAGTAGCGAGTAGATGGTAGTGGTAGTGAGGGGAAAGACAGAGTAAGTATGGATAGCAAGCCAAGACTATCAGACCTGCCGTCCCGACATTCGGGCATCCAGAGATGGGAAAGTTTTGGGATTTCCCCATATTGAAAAGCGTGTGGTTTACTGCTTAACTGGCAAATCGCAATTTTTTTGTAATTCCTTCGTAAATCTTTGACTCTTTAAGGGTAAAACAATTTAAAACAAAAACAGTCCGATATCCCGGTTAAAAATGTTGCACAAAATTGTCCCCCCATATTCAAGGTCGTATAAGATATATTATGTAAACAAAAATAATTTTGCTCAGACTGTGCTCAGCGGACTTATCCACAAGTTATCAGGTGGGTGCTCAAAATAGAAAGTATGTAGTAAAAAATTTATAAGTTAAGTATTACCGTGATTTATGTGTGTAAAATCTTTAAGCGTTATAATTAGCTTTGCTGTGCGTGGTATCCTGGTATCTTAGCATCCTGGTTTCTTGCCCGCCTGTCAT
>JALUVB010000127.1 GCA_027021085.1 bacterium | reverse complement strand
TGGCACAGAACACTTCCCTCTGGCCTGGTGCACAAGATTATTGCCGTGGTATCCTTCGCTTTTTTCATTATTTTCTCCTCCACTTTCCTACTGCTCCTGGTGGAAGGGAAGAGTTTTCTGCCCACCTTTTTCGAAGTAGTTTCAGCTTTTGGCACAGTGGGCCTTTCACATGGAATAACTTCTGATTTTTCCTTTTTAGGTAAAATAATTTTAATGGTCACCATGCTTCTGGGAAGGATTGGACCTCTGACACTGGCGCTGGCAGTGGGCCCCACCGGCAAAAAAGTTAAATATACCTATCCAGAGGAAAAAGTTGTTGTTGGATAGAATAAGGAGGCTGTAAAATGGAGAAAAAATCTCTTGCATTTCTTGAAAAGTTAATTACTCTGCCCTCTCCGTCCGGCTACGAGATAGATGTGCAAAGATGCATAAAAAAAGAACTCAACGCAATTACGCCCCGGGTTAAAACAGATGTTATGGGTAATGTCTATGGCATACTGAATCCGGATGGTGCACCGCGGGTGATGCTGGCAGGCCATTGTGACGAAATCGGATTAATGGTGAATTTTATCTCGGAAGAAGGCTTCATCTATTTTCGTGCCATAGGAGGCATTGACCCTCATCTTCTGCCGGGGAGAAGAGTAAATATCTGGGGGAATAAGGGTGCTGTGCGGGGTGTTATTGGCAGAAAACCCATTCACCTGCTGGAAGATGAGGAGAGGAAAAAAGTAAACAAGATAGAAGAATTATTTATAGACGTGGGAGTAAAAAATAAAAAAGAACTCCAGGACAGGGTTTCCATCGGAGACCCGGTAACTTTCCAGGAAGGATTGGAATTTTTGCAGCAGGATATTGCAGTGGCACGAGGGTTCGATGACCGGATAGGTGCTTTCATGGTGGTGGAAGCACTTAGAAGCCTTAAGGAGGAAAAGTTCCCTGCCTCAGTTTACGGCGTCTCCACGGTTCAGGAAGAAGTCGGACTTAGAGGGGCTCGCCCTTCCACCTTTTCTATTCATCCTGATGTGGGGATTTGCCTGGAAGTAGGCTTTGCCACGGATTTCCCCGGGGTGGATAAGAAGAAAACAGGAGAAGTAAAATTAGGCAAGGGTCCCATCATATCCCGGGGGCCAAATATAAATCCTGCGCTTTTTGAGCTCCTGGTAAAGACAGCAGAAGAGAAAAAAATTCCTTACCAGCTGAGCGGAGAACCCAGAGGCACGGGAACAGATGCAAATGTAATGCAGTTAAGCCGGGAAGGAGTGGCTACCTGTCTTATAAGCATACCTTTGAGGTATATGCATACCCCGGTTGAACTGCTTTCTTTAAAGGATGTGGAGAATACTGTAAAACTGGTTAAAGAGATAGTGCTTAAAATTACTCCCGAGATTAAATTTTCTCCGGTTTGACCTACCCCTTAAAATGAATTTTGTGTAGCTCGAAGTATTTTTTTCGGTAGGTGGGCAGACAGGAGGCGTAAAGGAAAACCTTTTTCCCGCCTTTAATTACTTCGTTAATTATTATATGGTATAGCCTTCTCCTGCCGTTTTTTTCTGGATACTCTATTTCCAGCGGCGTCTTCTTCTCCCGCGCCTGGTTGATAAAGACGTAATTTCCCTGCAGCTCTACCCCGGTTAAAAATCCCTGCTGGAAAGAGATTATCTCCCTGCTCCTGAGAATCTCGCCTAAAGTCTGCACCCTCAACTTTCTCATCAGGTGTATAAATATCTCCTTCACGGCTAAGGAATCATCAAAGGCACGGTGAAACTCCAATCCCTTGTTGCTGCTTACCCTTCTAAAAACTGCCTGTAAACTGCATCCCTCCTTGCCCGACAAATAACGCTGGCTGAGAGAAAGGGTATCTATAACCGGTAGGGAAGGAGACGGAATGTGGGTATCGTAAAATGCTTTACCCAGGAAAGAAAGGTCAAACCAGGCATTGTGGAAAAGTAGCACTGTTTCGTTCCCCAGGAAATCTTTTAACATGTAGAGAGCTTCTCTAATCCCCGGTTTACCTCTCACCATCTCCTGGTTAATTCCATGGATTCTGGTTACTTCGGGAGGGATGGGAATTTTAGGATTAATCAAAATAGAAAGCTTTCCGCGGTTCGCCCCCTCTATATTGAATTTAATCCCTGCTATCTCTAAAATTTTATCTACAAAGGGGTCAAGCCCCGTAGTTTCTATATCCAGGGCCACGAAAGTGAGCTCGGATAAAGGAACCTCTGCAATTTTATTCTTTTGTGTAAACATAACTGTAACATTTTACCAGAAGAACAATAATCTTTATAACTACGTTCTTT
>JALUVB010000126.1 GCA_027021085.1 bacterium | reverse complement strand
ATTTTTTGCCCACTCTTCTTCCCCTACCAGGTTTCCGTCTCCGTCATAAGAGAACAGGGTGGTAGGGAGAGGGATGGTTTTTCTCCCTGCCTGGAAAAATCTTTCTTTCTGGGTTAACTGGTGGGCGGGGTTGTAGGTGTAGCGGGTTATGAGGGTGGGGTGGTAGCGAGGTTTCAGGTATTTTTTTATCTCTTCCATCAAAGGTGAAGAAATTTTATGTCTCCAAAGCCCCTGAATTGTAAGTATTTAGTCTTTATCTTTGTAAGAGATACTTTTATTTAACACCCATTCCAATCCATAATCTCCCAATCTATGCTCCATCTCTTGCAATAATTTTCTTCTTTTTGCTTCTCTTTCGTCAGGATTACCTATAGTTCCCACTATCTCGTTTATTATCTCTTTCAACTTCTTTTTGAGTTTTTTTAACCCATTTTCATCTATCTCCCATATATAATCGTAGGCAGGAGTGTAAAACTTTAATAAATAAGATTCATCTCTTACATTTAATTTTCCATTTTTATCGCGCTCCCAATTTATAATTCGTATAGGCCCTATACCTGGTTTTATCAACATTTCTTGAATTTTAATGACGTTTCCTTCTATAATCTTTCCTTCTTTTCTCCATATTCTAAATTCCTCTTTATATTGGGGGTTATAGTAGACCTTCTTAACTTTTATCATCTTCTCGGCTTCATCCAATAATGCTCCCTTATTTATCAAAAAAACGTTTATTTCCCCTCTTTTTATCTCGTTACCTCCAATGATATACCTCCATCTCTTTATCCATACTTTGCTATTTTTTATTTCTATAGGTAGCCAAGGTTCTACACTAAGTACGGTATTTCTTTGCAAGAAATTATCTAGTCCATCGTAATCGGTGATCTTCATTAATTCGTCTATTTTTGAATCAAGGAGAGGAATAGGCGAAAGCTTCCAAATCCATTCATCTTTTCTGTAAAAGAAATGTACCTCTGAGAGTTCTTCTCCCCAAGATGTACGATAAGAATGGTTCTTTTCATAGCCAAAGGTGGAATAGGGTCCTTCATTTAGAAAATTGTAGAAAAAAATAGGTTGAGTCTTGTATTCGTTTATTGTTTTTTTATAAATTGCAAAACTTAAAATTTTCCATAAAGGAATCTTTATCCTATTTTTCTTTCCTATCTTAGATTTGACTGAAAAAGTGGGGGATTTAGATACGTGAGAAAAGAGTATCTCTTTGTTGCTTTCAAGGTAGACCGTTCTTCTTAATTCACTGTAAAAATCGTTAAAATTTTCAATGGGAGCTCGAAGATAATACGAGTTTATCCAAGAATCAGGAGCAAATTCTCCTTTTTTGAGAAATACAACATATCTCCAGTAGTTTCCAGGCGATAAGGGAATAAGGAGGTTCTTGTCTTTTTCTTGAGCATAGAATGGAATACTCCCTGCAACTTGAACTATAATAAACAACCACAAAATTAATTTCTTCATAATTTTTACCTATATAAAGGGTATACAAATATCTTCTCGATTTTCTTTACTTTGGGGATATTGTTGTAAGTAAGAGCCTTCGCAGCTATTCCAAAGGAAACATTACTAACTTCAATATCGGGGATATATTCGGGCAAAAAATCATCGGTGACAAAAAATAGCAACACATCTCCACATTTACTCCAGAATATTGACCAGCCTACTTCCGTGCTGTAGGGAATGGTTGAAATTCCGGGTATATGTCGGTTATTCCACTTATACCCTACTACTCTTCCAGCTACGAGATTACTTTTATTCATGGCTTTGTATATTTGCCACGCTTTCTCTACTGCCCCTTTGAATTTCTCTGCCCATTCTGGTAAGGGAATTAGGGATGTTGCGGAAATAAACAAACCTCGGAATAAAGCCATGTTTTTAGATATCCCCACCCATTGGGGCATCATATAACCACCCACTGCTATACTCCAACCATATATTTTTGCAGTACTGCGCCTAAGCGAGAGATTTTCTTGGTACATCTGAAATCCTATGTCATATAGCCTCCAACCAAGTTCTTCCGATATGTCCCAGAAATCTCCTAAAGCCATCTTCTCCCACAACCCCTCTGGATCCACAAAGTTTACCGGATTGTTGTTTACATAGGTATACGGATGCAGCCAGCGGAGAGGGGTTGAGGGAAGAGAGGATACCTGCGGCACACTCCCTCTCCCCAATCCCCCGCAACTCCCACAACCTCCCGACCCCCCAGAGAGGGCAGAGCTTCCCGCATAAGAGCGGGCGAATTGCCTCATCAGCGGATCCACACTTATGAACCTTCCCACTCCTGGATTATAGTATCTGGCGCGGTAGTAGTAAAG
>JALUVB010000125.1 GCA_027021085.1 bacterium | reverse complement strand
TATCCTCATGTGATAGGTATTCATCCCTTCTGGCGAAATTTCCATCAGGCCAGAAAAATCACCAACTGGAGGACATCTCCTTCTCTAAAGGCACCGGTTTTTGGGAAGACTCCTGGAGGTAAAACAGAGTATTTCTTTTCAGGTTTTGATGAGGTAGCTCAGAAACATTATAATCTCCCTTTTCCTCAGCCGAGGAGGGCAGAAGATTACTTCAAGTTATCTCCAGAGGATAGAAAAATCTTTCTTGAGTGGTACATGAAACCTTTACATGTGTTTACAAAAGCATTTTTGGAGGTTATGAAAGAATATGGAAGACCTGAGTGGCAGTTATGGTTAACTTTGCCCGTGCTTCCTCCGGGTGTAGAGAAAAGATTCCTGGTTATCCGGGGATTGGTAAACAGTGAGCAGGATAGATTAGCCACACTGATAGTGAATAACTGGAGGAATACAGTGATAAACAATGATTTTTCTAACACGCCTAAATATTGGGGATATAGTAGGGAATGGGCAAGGAAGCATGGAGTGTTATGGACATGGGAGTTATTTGGGACAGTTCTGGGAGATGCGGAGAGACATAAGGAGTTGATAAAGAAATATCAGCCAGATATTCTCACTTTCATTCATGAGGATGAAAAATCTCTTCAGGTATGGGGAGAGGTAGCGGATTATTTTATAAAATTCAGGAGGGGATTGGAAAATTAGAGGGAGAGAAAGATGTTTTGAGCCTCGGTAAAGGAGGGAAAGACTAATGAAAATGAAAAGGTCATTTTCTTTATCCTTTTTTTTATCCTTAGCTCTTTTGATGCTTTGGGCAGGAAATATATCGGCAGCTAATTCTTCCTCTCAAAAATATATAGCATCCGAAGAAAAACCTAAAGCCAGAATCCTTTTCGTAGGTTCCAGTCTACCCAAGACACCGGTTGTTCATCCTAAGTATAAAGAAGAACTGGAAAAAATGGGATATTGGGTGGAAGCTTCTACCTTAGAGGAATTTACCAGAGATAAAAGACTTGAGTATAACGTGATTGTTTTGACTACCATACTAGATCTTCGGAAGAAAGATCCCTTCTTCTCTAAGGAACGTCAGGAGATGCTAATTAATTTTTTGAAAAAAGGAGGGGGTATTTTATTAATACCTACTTTTGTGAGTCATGGTAACCAGGATAAATTAATAAAAGACATAAACCGATTCTTGAAACAACTCGGTGCTGAGTTACTGTTTAAAGAAAAAGTAGAAGGAAAAAACAAAATAAAAAAGACTTATCTACTGGATTATTTCTTTTTTTCCACCACTAATATTTCAAGACATCCTGTAACTGAAGGTGTAAATATACTATGGCTACCGGTAGGATTACGTCCCATACCAGGAGCAGGGGTTTATACCATGAAGGTAAACAACAAATGGGACATCATTGTCAGAGCAGGAAAGGATGTGTCTACTGCCACTTATCCCTCAGAACCTCCTATCATTGCTGCCCGGAAATATGCTAAAGGAAGAATAGTGCTTTTTTCCTGTGACGCACATTTCTGGGTAAATGATGTGTTCCATCCAGCCTTCAAGGGATTTCTTCTGAAAAACGGAGATGGCTGGAGGTTATTCAAGAACATATACGACTGGCTGGCAGAACCTTCCATCAAGGAAGGATATATCTATAAGAAACCTAAAAGAGTGAGAGTTACAAAAGAGGAACGTCCTCGTGTATCTAAAAAATCAATTACCCCTTACAGAGAGATATTTGAGGTAACTACTCCTAAATTTCACAACGTATACAAAGGCGTTATAGGAGTTCATTCTACTCTTAGTAGTGGTGAAAACACGGTAAGAGAATATAGTGCACTTGCTAAAAAATTGGGTTATAACTTTCTTGTTTTCACAGAAGACTACTATTCTATGAACAAGACAAAATGGGAACAACTGGTTAAGGAATGTGAAGAGGTTTCTTCTCAAGATTTTGTAGCCATTCCCGGAATAGAAATAAGAGACCCCGAACGAGGATACCTTATATCTTTTGCCATAACGAAATTCCCCCGCTATCCTCTGCCATATACGGATGGTACCCTTTCCTGGGCTCCCTGGTTTAAACTGCTATATCATACCAGAGGAGGAGCAAATTGGCCGAATGTATCTCTTATATTCCCAGATTTACATAAACTCTCACCTTTTCAGAAAAAATTCTACAATGGTATAGCTTTATTCTCTTATGAGGATAATAAGTTAAAAGACAGAGCTATAAATACATACCGAGATCTAATAACTACTGATTATAGGCTCATACCCATTACTTATCATCAAATAAAAAATCTAAAATCGCTTACCCAGCTTAAAGGAGCACT
>JALUVB010000124.1 GCA_027021085.1 bacterium | reverse complement strand
TTCTTTTATGAAACGGAATTTATCCTTTAAGGAGGCAAGGCGGGAAAAGATATCTTCCCCTTTTAGTCGAGCATTTTCCACAATACCTTCTTCTGAAAGCACCTCGAGCACCTCGCAGGCCACACGTGTAGCCAGGGGATTGCCGCCAAAAGTGGAGGCATGGTCTCCGGGCTGAAAAGCATCCATTGCTTTTTCTCCGGCTATAATGGCTCCTATGGGCATTCCTCCTGCCAGACCTTTTGCCAGGCAGAGAATATCCGGCAAGACCTGGAATTTTTGAAAGGCAAAGAGACTACCTGTTCTACCCATGCCACACTGCACCTCGTCAAATACCAGCAGGCAATCCTCCTTTTCGGCAATTTCTCTGGCGCTCTTAAGAAAATCTGCTCGGGCAACCCGTATCCCGCCTTCTCCCTGCACGGGTTCTATGACTATGGCACAGGTATCGGCATCTACTGCTGATTTCAGAGCGTCCGGGTCATTAAAGGGAATAAATTTTACCCCGGGTAAAAGCGGCAGGAAATTATCCTGATATTTTTTTTGTCCGGTAAGGGAAAGAGCACCGCAGGTTCTGCCATGGAAGGAATTGACCATGCTTACAATCTTCCATTTACCCTTCTCCTTTCCCCACTTTTTAGCCAGTTTAACCGCGCTTTCTACGGCTTCGGCACCCGAATTACAGAAAAAGCACTTACCGGGGAAGGTATGATTTATCAGGATTTCGGCTAACCGGGCCTGGCTGGGTATCAGGTAAAGATTGGAAGTATGAAGAAGCTTCTCTGCCTGCTCCTTAATTGCCTTTACCATACGGGGATGAGAATAACCTAAGATGTTCACTCCTATACCGGAGAGGAAATCCAGGTATTTTTTCCCTGCAATATCGTAGAGCCAGACTCCCTCACCCCGGGAAAAGGCAATGTCTCTTTCTCCGTAAGTGGGAAGAATAAAACGTGCGTCTTTCTCTTTCCAGTAAGCAAAACTTTCCGTATTCATGCCAGAATCTCCGTCCCTATCCCCTGGTCAGTAAAAATTTCCAGGAGAATAGCATGGGGAATGCCCCCATCAATAATGTGAACCTTTTTTACCCCTCCTTTAAGTGCAATGCGGGCCGCTTCAACTTTTGGCAGCATACCTCCTGTTATAGTCTTCTTTTTTTTCAGTTCTTCTACCTTTTTAAGCGTGAGCGAGGGTAAAAGAGAGGTATTGTCTCCCGGTTTCTCCAGGATACCCGGGGTATCCGTCAAAAGAAGCAGCTTGGAAGCCCTGAGATGTGCTGCAATTCCTCCCGCCACGGAATCCGCATTTATGTTGTAAGTCTTGCCCTCTCTATCCACCCCCAGGGGAGAGACCACGGGAATAAATCCCTTCTCGTCCAGTATGCTGAGAAGGGATGAATCTATCTCCTCTATTTCTCCCACAAAGCCAATCTCCTCAGAGAGCTTTCTTACTTTTATCATTTGGTCATCTTTGCCACTCAACCCCACTGCCCTTCCCCCTACCTGGTTTATCAGGTTCACCAGGTCTTTATTAATTTTACCCAGTACCATCTCCACGATATTCAGAGTTTCTTCGTCTGTCTTTCTTAATCCTTTTTTGAACTCGGACTTTTTCCCCAGCCTCTTCATAAGCTCGCTAACCTGGATTCCCCCTCCATGCACGAGCACAGGTTTAACCCCCACGTACCAGAGAAGCACAATATCAGTTACGAGATTCCTTCTTATCTCCCCCGAATCCAGGACATTCCCCCCGCATTTTATCACCATTATGCTGTCACGGAATTCGCGGATATAGGGAAGGGCTTCTATGAGAATTCCTGCTTTTTCGATTGCTTCCTTCATTATGCGAGAATTATAGCGCAATTGCCCTCTTTTGTAAAAAAGCATCCGGCCTGGGGGG
>JALUVB010000123.1 GCA_027021085.1 bacterium | reverse complement strand
ATTTGCAGCAGCAAGCCTGCCCGCATGTCATACCCGCGCAGCCCGACTCCGAGGTGAAAGCGGGATATGGACAGGCAGAGGCGAAAATTAGTTTTGGGTGTTGTGCCAAAGATATACTTTTATGGTTTATCCTGAGGCACCGCGGGAATTCTCTCCTTATCTTTGTAAAAGAGTATGGGGAAAGATGTTGTCCAACCCCAGAATTATCCAGGGGTCTATCTCTTTTTTTACCCTAACCATTTCCTGTATTCCTTTTTCTCCGTACATCAGGGCAAGATATTTGTGCTTGGTTTTCCCTATGCCATGTTCAGCTGAGACTGTCCCTCCCAGGGAGATACCGAATTTCACTGCCTCAGTATAAATATCCTCAATCTCTTCCCTGCTCAGGTTGGAAGGAAACAGGTTAAAATGCAGGTGGTCTTCTCCTATGTGGCCAAATATTACCCCTTCCACAGAATACTTCTCCCTGATTTCCTCGTAGTAATTAAAGAGAGAGGGGAATTTGTCTTCAGGCACAGCGATATCCAGGGCTATCTTGTGGGAGCCCAGGTGTTTGAAGTATTCATTCACATTTTCGGGAAGGCGGTATCTTAAATTGATAAGTTTCCTGTAGCTTACCTCATCCAGGGAAATCCAGTTGTCCAGAGGAGAAAATTCATCCAGGAACTCTGCCCATTCTTCCAGGTTATCTTCTATATCTTCAATATAAAGTGCCTCTACGGAACCAGCGGGAATAGAGGGAAAATCTTTCTGCAGGAAACGCAGACTTTCTCTGTCAAAATATTCCAGAGATAGAGGAGAAAGCTCTTTCCTCTTCTTAATTTCTCCTACCACTTGCAGGGCTTTCTTTTCCCGGAAGAAGGCTACCGCAATAAACCTGGGCGGAAGAGAAGGGATGATTTCCACCTCTACTTCTGTTATCACTCCCAGTGTGCCTTCTGAGCCGATAAAGAGATCTATCAGGTCCATCCCCGGTGCAGAATAATATCCGGCAGAGTTTTTAATAGCAGGACTTGTATAACCTGGTATGCGTATTCTCCTATCTCCTATCTTTATAACACCATCCGCATTTGCCCTGAACTCTCCCCTTTTAAGATTCCATTCTTCCCCACCGGAGAGGAAAACTTTAATTCTTTTTACATACCTGCGTGTAGCTCCGAAATAGAAACTGTATTCTCCGGAAGCATTGGTAGCTACATTACCGCCAATAAAAGCAGTTCTTTCTGTGGGAAAAGGAGGGTAGAAAAGCCCCTTGGATTCCAGGCGTTTTAAAAACTCCTCTATTACAACTCCGGCACCCAGAACTGCTCTCTTTTCTTTTTCATTTATTTCCTTGATGCAGGAAAGTTTTTCCAGCGATAGGATGCATCCCCCCGTATCTGAAGAGGGAATTCTGCCTCCTACTGTTCCTGTTCCTGCGCCTGATATGGTAAGGGGAATTCTCTTCCCTGCACAATCCAGGAGGATTTCTCTTAATTCGGCTTCATTTTCCGGGATAAACAGCGCCTCTGCTTTTCCCGGAGGAAAATTGGAGGCATCCTCCAGGTAGGAAAGTATCTCTTCTTTGTCCTTTTTTATAATCATGATTTGGCCTGGGTCCTTACCCCTAAACTGTGTGATGTCTTTCTCTCGTATTTTCTGCTAAAGCATCTGGCATAAGCTACACGAAAAGATGTCTAATCTTAGCCAAAAGTATCACAGGCATCAGGTGAATGTCAAATATGAGGCGCAGCCAAATCCCCACTTTCGGGGTGAATATCCGCCTGCACAGGCGGGGAGGGATCTATTCCTCCCTCACTACTATCTACTCGCTACTCACTACTGTTCACTATTCACTGCTTACTGTTCACTATCTCCCAGTCTACAGTCTAAGGTCTATGGTTTAAACTCCGAAAGTTGTGAGTTGTTAGTTGTTAGTTGCCAGTTCCGCCTATGCCCCCACCTATATATTGTATCCTGCATTTCCTCTTTCAGTCTAAGGTCTATAGTCTATAGTCTAAATTATGGATGCCTGCTTCCGCAGGCATGACAGGTAGAGCTGGTTACTTATCATGCTTGCAAATCCTAATATCCCTCAGAATCCTATTCCAGAAAACCAGGATTACCACGATACCAGGGTGCCAACCATCTATTCACTGTTCACTATTTACTGCTTACTGTTCACTATCTCCCAGTCTACAGTCTAAGGTCTATGGTCTAAAGTCTAAAATCCCCTCGCTACTAACTACTCGCTACCCGCTACTGAATAAAGTCTGTGGGCCAAGGTCTATTCTACATTAAGGCGGTCAAGCCTGACCCCGTTATGCTTGATTTATTGCCTGCCAGCTGGTATTCTTAAGTGGCCATGAAAGGAACAAAGTTAGGCAGGTACGTCGTGGATGAGTTTATAGGAAAAGGGAGCATGGGAGCGGTATATAGAGCAAAAGATACTTCCTCCGGAAAAGACGTGGCATTAAAAGTGGTAGAAAGTCCGGGGTGGAAAAAAAACCGCAGGATTGAATACTTTTTGCGCTCGGCCAAACTTTCTCTCTCCATCTCTCATCCGCACTTGGTGAAAGGCCTGGAAGTGGGCAGAAAATGGAAAACGTACTACCTGGCCATGGAGCTGGCCACGCAGGGCAGCCTTCACACTTATCTCATGTATCGCTTGAAGCTTTCCGTGGAAGAAGTCTATTCACTGGTAAGACAAATAGTGCGTGCACTGGATTTTATCCATCGTAAAGGAGTAATTCACCGGGATATAAAGCCAAGTAATATTCTTCTTTTCGAGAATGATATTGCCAAGTTAAGTGATTTTGACCTTTTTCATCCTTCCGGGCATAAAGATTTTCACAAGGTTTTACCCAAGGGGACCCCTCACTATATGGCACCCGAACAGATAAAGGGAGAGCCTCTTACCCCGGCAAGCGATATATATTCCCTGGGGGTGACTATTTACCAGATGTTAACCGGTGTTACTCCCTACAAGGGCAACTCAGCCGAGGAAATCCTTATCAAGCACCTGAATTTTAAGCCGTTGCCTGTACATGAGGCAACGGACAACATCCCCGCCGAGCTGGGAAAGTGCATAATGAAATGCCTGGAAAAGGAGCCATTTCGCAGGTACCCAGATGTATGGTCATTCTGGGAAGATTTTCACGAGAGCATTCCCAGAGAGAGAAGGGCACTTAACGTGAATAAAAACGAGTCCCGGGCGTAGTAATTGGCACACCCTTTTTGCAAAGAGGACAGAGTGAAGGCTCCCAGGCATTGGTCTTTAAAGAGATTAAAGAGGTCACCTGTTTACCAAAGGGAGATTTACCCTCGCTTCTATCTACCAGGCAGCCTATGCCAATTATTTCTCCCCCCCTCTTTCTGACTATTTCTTCCACTTCCTTGAGCGATTTTCCCGTAGTAATTACATCTTCTACCAGTAAAATCCTCTCCCCTTTCTCAATGTGAAATCCCCTCCTGAGCGTCATGCATCCTTCCTTCCTTTCCATGAACAGGGAACGAGCTGAAAGATGCCGAGCTACCTCGTAGGAGACAATAATACCCCCTATGGCAGGGCCTATTACTGTCTCTACTCTTCCCCCCTTAAACTTTCTTGCCAGCTCTTCACACAACCTGCTGCTCAATTCCGGGTACTGCAGAACAAGAGCGCACTGCATATAAATATCAGAATGTCTTCCTGAAGAAAGGCGAAAATGCCCTCTCAGCAGGGCACCTTTCTCCTCAAATATACGACGTACTTCTTCCTGACTCATAAATCCCTCAATGAAGCTAATCTGCTCCTGGCTGTCTCTTTCAGGTAATAATGCCAGTAAGTATAGAACTGAAACCCCATTTTCTTTGCCTCTGTAAGAATCTTGTAGGTAAGCTCCATGTTTTCGTCCCCCATCACACTGGAATGGTCATGCTGGCAATAAGAAAACACCAGTTTCTCCTCCAGTGCCTTTGCCATTTTTGCTTTTACCAGGCCAAAATAAGGCAGATGATTGCTCCAGCCATAACGTCTGCGATTTACATTATCCACCAGGTGCAAGGGAAATTCCATTATCTCAGGATAACCGGAATCTGTGTAGAAGAATGGTTGTATGGACAAAGGAGTGGCATTTACAGGGTCCCAGCTGTCTTCTTTCCCGTTCCAGGAACGGATGAATTTTATGCCTTCTTTTTGCAGTATGTAAAGTAAGTCCGGCCTGTCCATAAGTCCTTTGGGCGCACCCAGAGGAACAGTCAGGCCAGTACAGCTAACTCCCAGGATACTCTTAAGCAATGCGTTGGCCCTTTTTATCTCTTCCTCTATTTGCAGGGGCTCTCCTGCCTGGTAAATTGTTTCTCCTTTTGCGAAGACTTCGTTTTCTTCTGCGTCCAGCAGGGGAGTGGTTCGGTGATAGCGGATTTCCTTGAAAAGGACCCGGGAGTATGCGTGCTGCTGGAAATCTATCAGGTCAGAAAATTTTTCCCGCAGCTCTATAAACTCTTCCTTGTGATTTCCCAGGGTCCTACCGCAGATGAAAAAGGTGCAGGGGATATCGAGCTCCCTGTGGATAAGGGGGGTTAACCTGAGAAAAACACTGGTTTTTTCTCTCTCTTCTTCGGTTTGCGATTCTATATCATATCCTATCAGGAAAACAGGCTCTCTACGGCATTTCATGATTAACTTATTTTACCACTTCCTGAAAGGAAGAGAGTCTTAATTCCTTCTAAGAAAGCCTCAACTTCTTTTTTTGCAACTCCCCTTTTCTCCGCAAATACTCTTACAATCGGTTCAGTATTCGAGAGCCGCAGATGCACCCAGGAAAAATCCTTAAAATGAATTTTGTAGCCATCCTGTGTATCCAGTGCTTTTACTTCTCTTTCTTTTTCCTGCAAAATTCTTTTGACTCCCTCCATAAAAATTTGCCCCACATTTTCTCCCGCAATTTCAATTTTATCCTTTATCATGTAATACGAGGGTAATTCTTTCTCCAGCTCGGCAATACTTTTGCCGCTCCAGGCAAGGTAGAAAAGAAGGAAAGCCATGGCTACAGTAGAGTTTCTTCCGTAGTTCACGGGAGAAGCTATTACCCCGCCGTTTCCCTCTATTCCCAGGAAAGTTTTTCCCCTTTTCATGCCCTCCACCACATTTACCTCTCCCACCGGCACCCTCACTATTTCTACTCCGTATTTTCCTGCTATTTCTTCCCAGGCAGAAGTAGTGGAAAGGTTGACCACGATTTTTCTTAATGGATTGCGAGGATTACTTTTGCCCAGCTGCATAAGAAATTTTCCGCAGAGAAGAGGGGTATGCTCCTCGGTAGAGAGGGGAAGAGCAACCAGCCTGTCCTGGTCCGGGTCAGTAGCAAATCCTATATCCAGCCCCTCTTTTTGTATTGTATCTTTTAACCCTTTTAGAAACCTGGGAGCGGGTTCCAGGCTCCGCGGGCAATTCTCTATGGCTGCATCATTTATAACCTTTACCTCCCTGATACCCAGGGAGGACAGGAAAGAAAGTGGCACCTGTGCGCCCTCCCCACAAGTAGCATCCAATCCTACCCTGAAGTTATTCTTCCTGATTTTCTCTTCCAATTCTTCGCCCAAACCCTTCTGCCCGCTTATTTCTTCTACAATTTCTTTTACTCTCTCCTTTACTGCCTGGTTGTATTCGGCAAGACAATCCAGAGCTTCAGGTAATTTTTCTTCCTTTTTTGGCTCTAACAGCGTTTTCCCCCAGGCTTCTTTTATCCTGAGCATAAAGACAGCCGGCAAAATGGTAGCGTCTTCCCGGAAAGAAGAGATAAATTTTATCCCGTTCCACTCCAGGGGATTATGGCTTGCCGTTATAATTATTCCTCCGCTCGCCTGAAAATGCTTAACTGCCCATTCAATTACAGGAAGAGTACTAATCCCCAGGTAAATTACCTGGTAATTTTTCTCTTTCAGGAAAGATAGCACGCCTTTAACCAATTCCTTGCCCGATTTCTTGGGATCCCGGCAGATTACCAGGCGGGGAGGTTTGTCTTTCAAATAGTAACGGTGGAACAAATATGCAGCCTGGTATGCTTCTTTCCAGGAAATAGTTTCGTTTAGTTTTCCGCGTATCCCGGAAATGGAGATGATAGTCATGGTAAATCTTCCATGGCTTCCTCTCCTTCAGGAGGAGGGAGAACGTATTTTATCCTTTTCACGTTCCCTTTGCCGTCTCTTAAACTCTTTATTTTTTTCCTATTCAACACCGAATGCTCAATCTCTGCCTCACTCTCAATTACACAGCCAAAGATGTAGGAGTTTCCCTTTATGAGAACTTTCCTGCCGATTTTTACCGGATACTCATCGCTTCCGGTTATTCTCACCCAGGACTCGATTCTGCAGTTTTCTCCTATGGTAACATTCCCCTTTATCACGTCTCCCCAGAATATTTCCGTGTTCCTGCCTATCCTTATTTCCTGGTGGGCAAAGGAGCTCATCCGTACCTCATCCCCAATCTTTACTTTCTCCTGTAAGGTAACGTTACCTTCCAGCCGGACATTTTTCCCTATCACCACCTGGGGGCTAAGCTTTACTCCCCTGCCTATGTAGGCACCCTGCCCAATCGTAATATCCACCGGCTCCTTTCCTCCCATTTCCATTATCTTTTCTACTACCTCTTCCGCAATGAAAAAATCGTCCGGGTCTTCAAAGGTAACAATCTGCTTTAGCTTGTCGTACACGTTCTTACGGGCAATATTATTCATCTGCTTTAACACGATGCGGTCATTAAAACCCAGTAGAAAAGAGGAGTTTTTTACTTTTCGCGCGCCCACCCGCAGTCCCTGCAGACGAAATATTTTTACCAGGTCGGTAAGGTAATATTCTTTTTGTACATTATCCGGTTTTATCTTTCTGATACTTTCCCTTAACTGTGCATGGTCAAAGGCATAGACACCCGCGTTGAATTCCCTGATATTCAAAAGTTCCCGGGCAGTGAAGGTATGATTCCCGATGGTCAGTGGCTTACTTAGAGACAGTATGTCTCTATACTCCACTATCCCCAGTACTTCGCCCTCTTTTTTAACTACTCTTCCGTAATAATTTTTACCCGGATCTCCTTCATATTCCCCGGTAAGAATAAACATCTGGGAAGCAGATTTCTCAAAAGCCTCCCTGAATTCCTGCAAAATTACGGCATCAATAAGTCCCATGTCTCCGGGTAGAATATAAATATTACCGGTAAAGTCTTCCGGTATTGCCCTCAGGGCAATTTTTACTGCATCGCCCGTTCCTTTTTGTTCTTTCTGGAAGACAAAAACCCTATGGGGAGATTTTCCCAGGGTGTGCGCCACCTCCTTCCATTTAATCCCCACTACCACTATCTCATTGGGGGTGGCAAAACCTTCTCTTACAGCCCGCGACACCCTCACCACAGTGGGCACTCCCCATATTTCATAAAGCATCTTTGGCAGGTGGGAGCGCAGCCGCTTTCCGTGGCCTGCGGCCAAGATTATGGATATGTGAGGAATAGAAGTATCGAGCGAGGAAGAAATCTCCTCCAACACACAAGATTCTTTCAGCATTTAGTTTTAAAGGATTGTGTCCTAGGATAATTATTAGGGGTAAGTGATTTAAGAAACCTCTGGAACAATTCTTTCTGCTCCCTGGTAAGATGAGAGGGCACCTCCACCTTTACTTTTACTAACTCATCCCCTTTCCCTGAACCATAAAGATGAGGAATTCCTTTGCCTCTCAGGCGGAAAACAGCTTCATCCTGGGTCCCGGGAGGAATTTTCATTTTTACTTTACCTCCCAGGGTAGGCACCTCCACTTCTCCTCCTATTACTGCAATCTCCAGCGGTATGGGGACCTCTACCACCAGGTTATCTCCTTCTCTTTTAAAAACAGGGTCAGGAGCTACTCGAACCACCAGGTAAAGGTCGCCCTTGCCTCCTTTTCTTAACCCGGCTTCTCCCTCACCCCTGATTCTCAATCTTGCCCCATCTTTGATGCCAGCCGGTATTTTGACCCGGATTTTTGCTTCTTCCCTAACTCTTCCTGTACCCCGGCAATGAGGACAGGGGTCACTTGTTCTACCACTGCCGCCACAGGCGGGGCAGGTTTCTGAGAAGAAGAAAAACCCGCGGGAATAGGAAATTTGTCCCTTTCCGTGACACTGGGAGCATGTGCGCCAGGAAGAGCCGGATTTTCTTCCCGTGCCCTTGCAATCCGGACAGGCAGTATAGCGAGGTACCGTGATCATTTTTTCCGTTCCCTGCGCTGCCTCCCGGAAAGAGATAGACATCTCATACATTAAATCTCTTCCCCGGCCTTCTCTCTCCCAGGCATATTCTCTCCCGCCTCCAAAAGGAGAACCGCCAAATAACCCTTCAAAAATATCCGAGAAATCCCGGAAAACATCTGAAGAAAAGATTTCAGAAAAATCAGTAAAACCGCGAAAACCCATCTCTTCCATCCCTGCATGGCCAAACCTGTCGTATTTCGCTCTCTTCTGAGGGTCGCTCAATACAGCATAGGCCTCGGAGATTTCCTTGAATTTTTCCTCTGCCTCTTTATTCCCCTGATTGCGGTCAGGATGGTACTGAAGCGCTAACTTCCTGTACGCTTTCTTAATATC